>JBBAAT010000001.1:0-33085 GCA_041658145.1 Bacteroidales bacterium
AATTTTAGTTGTTCGCTCATAATGTCGAAGTTTTGAGCAAACTTCTTAATTTAGAGTGTTAGCTTATATAGGTTAACACTCTTTTTCTCAACATTCGTTTGTTTATATCCATGCAACAAAGTCATTACGAATTATGAATTTTTTTTACTTCGCTGTTCTGAATTCGTTTGTTCGATTATTCGCTTGTTTTTTTTCTAAATTTATGAATAATAAAGGCTAATTTATCAAGAAATTATTTACAAAAACATAATACAAATGAGAAAAACAATTTATTTATTTTTTATTGGATTTTTATTTTCAGTTCCGGCAATTTCGCAAGATAAATTACCAGACATCCTGAAAGAAGAGCTCAACAGAAATATGGATACCTTAAAAAAAGAAAAGACAGCGCCCTATTATCTGTCATATCGTGTAAATGATGTGAGAACCTATAGCATAGAAACATCATTTGGACAAATTATTAAATCCGGCTGGTCGCATAATCGCCGATTGTGTGCACAAGTTAGAGTAGGTAATGATACCATTGACAATACCCATCCAATAAAAGGAGAAGATTACGGTTGGTTTGACTGGGATAGCGGGATTGATCTTCCCATTGAAAATGTATCAGAAGGAATTAAACAGGTTTTATGGAAAGAAACAGATAAACAATATCGCAAATCTGCCGATTTATATGCAAAGGTTTTAGCTAATATTGCTGTGAAAGTAGAAGACGAAGATAAATCTGCTGATTTTAGTAAAGAAAAGCCGGTGGTTTATAACGAAGCCCCGCTAAATGAAGCAAATCTTGCTTTTGATATCAAATTATGGGAAGAAAAACTTAAAAACTATTCAGCAATATTTCTTCAAAATAAAGATGTAATTGAAGGTACAGCTAATTTCACTTATATTATTGGAAGAAAATATTTTGTCTCGGACGATGGTAGCAATATTACAGAAAACAGAGTTACCTGCAGGGTAATGGTAAATGGCAAAACTCAGGCTGAGGACGGAATGGATCTGCCTTTATATAACAGTTACTTCGGTTTATATCCAGGCGATTTGCCATCGAATGAAGTTATTGTGAATGAGACCAAAAAATTAAGTGAAACTCTGACTAAATTAAGATCAGCTCCGGTTGTTGATTCATATACGGGACCGGCTTTATTATCTGGTAAGTCTGCAGGGGTTTTCTTTCATGAAATTTTTGGACATCGTATCGAAGGACAACGAATGAAAGACGAGAGCGATGCTCAAACATTTAAGAAAAAAGTTGGCGAAAAAGTATTAAATGAAAATTTGTCAATAATTTTTGATCCAACAATTTCTAAATTTAAAAATTTCTTTTTAAACGGAGCATATAAATATGATGATCAGGGTCAATTAGGTAAAAAATTGACCATAGTTGAAAACGGCATTTTGAAAAACTTTTTAATGTCAAGAACTCCAATTGAAGGTTTTAGTAATTCGAATGGTCATGGAAGAGCACAGGCGGGTATGCAAGCTGTGAGTCGTCAATCGAATATGATTGTTGAATCGAATAAACCATTAACAACAGAACAATTGAAACAAGCCCTGATTGATGAAGCTAAAAAGCAAGGGAAAGAATATGGATACTTATTTGTTAATACGGTTGGAGGCTTTACAACTACCGGCAGATATATGCCTAATGCATTTAATGTAACCCCTACCGAAGTATATAGAATATATACCGATGGCAGACCTGATGAATTGGTCCGTGGAGTTAATTTGGTTGGAACACCTTTATCTATTTTTTCAAATATTGAAGCTGCAGGCGATGATTATGGCCTTTTTACCGGAACTTGTGGAGCGGAATCGGGTTCAGTTCCGGTATCTTCTGTTTGCCCAACACTATTTGTGAAACAAATAGAAACTCAACGCAAAGTAAAAAATCAGACTAAATTACCAATTTTACCAAGACCTTAATAATAACCGCAAAAAAAGAAAATTATATGAACAAGATAAAAACATATTTAATAGTTGTAATATTAATATTTACAGCAAAATTAAGCATGGCACAAATCAATCCATTTATGGATGCCATGAAACAAGAAATACAAAGAGGGATGGACAGCTTAAAAATTGAAAAAATGCTTTCTCCTGAATTTATAAGCTACAGCATATCCGATGCAAAAGCATTACAAATAGAGGCAATTTTGGGAGCCATTGTTAAATCAGAAGAACGTCCAATCAGGGTATTTGAAAGCCGTGTATTTGTCGGCGAAAATGGAATAACCAACGAAAATTATCTCGATGAAAATAATATGTGGTCGTGGAGTCGCTTAAGTAACAAAATTCCCTTTTCAAATAATAAAAACGATATCCGCAGAGCATTATGGCTTCTTACAGATAATAATTACAAAGATGCAATAACAAACTATGAAGCTAAAATTTCCGCATTGAGCCAACAAAGTCTTACAGAAGAAGAAAAACAATTACCTGATTTTTGCACAGTAACAAAATCAGAAACGCTTGTACCTTATCAAAGTTTTCAGCTTAATAAATCTCAAATGGAAAGTCTTGCCCGAAATCTTTCTGCGATTTTTAAAAAATATCCTCTTATCCAAACTTCTGATGTAAATATTTTTGCTTACGACGGACAAGTATTTTTTGCTAATAGCGAAGGTACTTCAGTCCAATATCCTTTACAAATTACTTCAATTAAAGTGGTTGCAACAACTCAGGCGCTAAGTGGCGAGGTTTTAAATGACCATGTATTGTGGTTTACTAAAAATATTTCACAATTACCCGATGAAAAAACAATGCTTGCCGAAGTTGAAAAGATGGCAAAGAATTTATCGGAATTAACTCAAAAAAATGCAGTAAGCGAGCCATATAGCGGACCTATATTATTCGAAGGTCAGGCAGCCGCAGAAGTTTTTGTGCAAAAGTTTTTTACTAATATTAACGGTTTAATTACTGTAAGGAAACCAGTTTTAGGAAGTGAACAAATTATAAATTTTGCCCCCGACAAGGTTAAAGAAAACACGCTTGAAGCAATGATCAATAAAAAAGTCATTTCCAGAGATATTAGTATTGAAGCTCTTCCAACACTTACTGCTTTTCAAAACACAACACTAATTGGCAGTTTTATTACAGATGCTGAAGGAGTTAAAGCTCCGGATACATTAGTTTTGGTTGAAAATGGTGTGCTTAAAAATTTACTCTGCACGAGAACGCCTAGCTTAAAAATGAAACAAACCAATGGGCACGCCCGTGCCGCATTAAGCAACGGAGGAATAAAAACAGTTACCGGACCAGGTGTTATTAAAATGGTCAATAACAACCCTGCAACTTCTGTTGACAAGAAAAAACTAAAAGAAATGCTTTTAGCGGCAGCTAAAGAAGAAGATCTGGAATATGCCTATATTATAAGAAAAGTTGTTTCTGATGCTGCAGGCATTGAAAAAGAAAACAGCTATTATGGTGAATCTAAACCCAAAATCGATCTTACAAAAACAATACAAGTTTATCGGGTTAAAGTATCTGATGGAAGTGAAGAGTTAGTGAGTTTTGCGGAAGTTCAAGGGCTGAGTACAAAATCATTTAAACGCTTGCTGGCAACCTCGTCGGAAATGCAAGTTTATAATACAATGATAAAGCCTATAAATATTGATCTTAACAATTGGGAATATAAATTAACAGGCACTTCAGCTAGTTTTATTTTGCCCGAAGGTCTTTTATTTCAGGAATTAGATATTGTAAAAGAAAAGCAAGGTGTTGTTAAGAATATCCCAGTTGTTAGCAATCCGCTTAATAATGTGAAACAATAAATTACTCAAGTCTTGTCCTAAAATAAATTCAAAAAATATAAATCACGAATCAAAATGACTGAAGATTTTTTCCAGGGATATAAAGGAACAGCGCTTGAGATGCTGAAAAAATTCAATGTCCGCGTGTGGGGGCAGGCAGTGATAGATACAAAACGCGGAACATTCAAAGGAACCATATTGCCTCGTTCCGAAAACGACATAGCGGACAGACGCTAATAGATTTTAATTTTGACACTTCCTGACAATCATTCGTGACTAACAAAAAAATAAAATAGTGGAGTTCAGTGACCACTGAAAAAAACGGGGCGAAACCGAAAAGCCAAACGAGTAGGGGAAAAATAAAATTTCAGAATCATGTACAAAACTATCTTGTTATTTGCTCTGCTTATTCTTGGCAGTTTTTCTATTTCGCTTCCTGACGAAAAAGAGGACAAGGTTATTAAAATTGCACTGGATAATCTATCTATTTCTCTTGCAAAAATTCCTGTCGGACAGGAAAATTATTATGGTTTCTCCAACCGTGAAGAATTTAAGACAAGCAGCGTTGGAAAACCTTACCGTGTTATAACATTTACCAACGATTTTTACAATGAAGACAAACTCATTGATAAAAATTATATTCTGATACAGAATGAATGGCGGGTACCGGTCACAGTCAATGGCGAAAACCGACTACTACTTACTGTAAGCCAACAAGACACAACATTAGAAGTTGTTGATTTAGGAGGAGCAGTTCTGGCAAAAGAACTCCAGAAAAAAGATGATAATGTGTCATCAGGTAGCCGTTATCTTTTACGCATTTACCCATTGGCACTTGATTTTTTTGTGAAAGTTACTCCGGGCAGTTCTCTTGCAGATGCAACTTATATTCCTTTAACATCTGCTACAATTGCAATAAATTCATTAAATGAGAAAAGAATATCTAAACTTACTCTGCCCGAAGTTCTTCATATAGTAAAGCAACTATTAAAGCAACAATCTAAAAACTAATATGCAATGAAAAAATTTCTGATTATTTCGATTTTTTTTATTCTGCTTGTTACTGGCTATATTAAAGCACAGGTGCTTAATGTGCCGCAAGTTATTCAGGAACAAAGTGAATGGTGCTGGGCAGGCGTTACTAAATGTGTTCTTGATTATTACGGATATCCAAACCAGCAATGCACAATAGCCGAATATGCAAGAACAGTTATAACATGGACCAGCTACGGTTCAGTGAATTGTTGTGTGGATCCAAATCAAGGATGCAATTATTGGAATTATAATTATGGTTACACAGGAAGTATTCAGGATATTCTTGTTCATTTCGGTAACATTCAAAATTATGGCATAGGTAATACTCTTACTTTAAACCAAATCAATACTGAAATTGCAGGCGGTCGTCCTTTTATAGTGCGGTGGCAATGGACAAGTGGTGGTGGTCATTTTGTGGTTGGACATGGGGTAGGCGGTAGCAATGTATATTATATGAATCCGTGGTTTGGTGAAGGGCTGCATATAAGCACTTATAGTTGGTTGGTTAATGATGGTAATCACACCTGGACACATACCAATGTTTTGACAACCTCCCCAACTGGGCTTAATGATCTTTTACTTCAAGCGGACATCGTAGAGATTTATCCCAATCCAACGGGCGGAAAATTTACAATTAATAGTAATAGCAACATAACCTCTATAGAAATTAACAATGTACTTGGAGAAAAAGTTTATTCTAATTCAAAATTCAATAAACAAACATCAAACGAGATTGACCTTTCTAACTCTTCCAAAGGAATCTATTTTGTAAAAATTTATGACGGAGAGAAAATTTATAATGAAAAAATTGTGATACAGTAATGACATTTTATGGATGACAGAAAACTAAACCAGCCCATAACAGGCGTTTGCTTTCAATGGCGGTCCGCCGCGGTGAAAGTGGCTCATAGGACAGAGAAGAAAAGAAAGAAAATATCAGAACTTATTTAACCCGAATTATGCACAAATCAGGGCTAAAGCCCATACAACAAGTATCTTCAATAACCCCGACCTTAGCTTCGGCTACGCTCAGCTACCAAAGGTCGGGGTTATGCAAATGGCCTATTAATAAGGGACTTTAGTCCCCAAATAAAGTTTATAAACCAAGCAAAGCGACCTCATAAGCACCTTTGAAAATAGAAAATAAGCGAATAATTAACCAAGTTAAAGTAAATTCGAAAAATATAAATCACATACAAAAATGACTGAAGATTTTTTCCAGGGATATAAAGGAACAGCGTTAGAGATGCTGAAAAAATTCAATGTCCGCGTGTGGGGGCAGGCCGTGATAGATACAAAACGTGGAACATTCAAAGGAACCATATTGCCTCGTTCCGAAAACGACGACGACAAACATATCGTGCTGAAAATTTCAACAGGATACAATATCGGCCTCGACACGGAAACCATTACCGGCATGGAGGAAACCGGTTATAAAAAAGCTAATTACAAGATTCCCGAAAAAGAATTTCCTTTCACACAGGGATTACCTAAAGTTAAACTGATTGGAACAGGCGGCACTATTGCATCGCGCCTTGATTACCGCACCGGAGCAGTAATTCCTGCATTCAGCCCGGGCGAACTTTATGGCGCTGTACCTGAACTTGCTGATATTTGTAATCTTACCACCGAGAAAGTATTTGCAGTTTTCAGCGAAAATATGGGGCCTGAGCAATATAAAAAATTAGCTATTGCAATTGGAAAAGAAATTGAAAATGGTATTGACGGAATTATCATTGGCCATGGAACGGATACTCTGCATTATACAGCAGCAGCGCTTACATTCATGGTGCAAAATCCGCCAATCCCTATTATTCTTGTCGGCTCGCAGCGTTCATCTGATCGTCCTTCTTCCGATGCCGCATTAAACCTGATGCACGCCGCTACAGCGGCTGGACACGGAGATATTGCAGAAGTGATGGTTTGTATGTTTGGTCCGACTTCCGATTCTTATGGATTTTTGCACAGAGGAACCAGGGTTAGGAAAATGCACTCCTCATACCGCTCCACATTCCGCACTATTGGCGATACACCTGTTGCAACGGTTACACGAAAAGGCGTTACTCCTATTAAACAAATTTACAGTCATCGCCGCAAGGACAGGAATGTTACGATATTGCCTTACTTCGAAGAAAAAGTAGGAATGATATATTATTACACCAATATGAATCCCGACATGATAGACTCCATGGTGGACAATGGTTACAAAGGGATCATCATCATAGGAACCGGATTGGGTCATGTAAACAAACCGCTATATCCCGCAATTGAAAGAGCTACAAAGAAAGGTGTCGCCGTTTATATGACAGTTCAAACCTTATGGGGCTATGTGCACATGTTTGTATATGACACAGGCCGCGATCTGATGGCAAAAGGAGTTATTCCTATGGAGAATATGATTCCTGAAACAGCCTATATAAAATTAGGTTGGGCATTAGGACAGACAAGTGATCTGGAAAAAGTAAAAGAATTAATGATGACTCCTATCAATAGCGAAACAACTCCCCGCGAACCATATAATGGTTACCTGATTTACCAGGGTGGTGTTCCGGAAGTGGAAGAGTTTATAAGGAAGTTCAGGAAATAATAATTTCGTCTAGTGTTAAGTTAATAAACAGATGACGCAAAGATTGCTTCGTCGTACCTCCTCGCAATGACGTCATTGCGAAGCCGACGCAGGAGGCTGAAGCAATCTTAATGTGAGAATTTAGGTTTAACATAACACTATAATTCATTTTTCCATATATTTGTATAAAACAAATAACATGAAACGCATCCTTCCTTTCGCATGTTTTATTTTATTAATTAGCCCTGTTTATTCGCAGGATACCATCCGCGTTATGCATTACAACCTGTTGTGTTACGGACAAACCTGTTCTTATTCTAACTGTACATCGTCGAATAACGATGAAACCGCAAAAAACGGATACCTGAAAACCATTATCAAATACGCTAAACCCGATATTTTTACAGTGAATGAAATTGCCAAAAACGCTGCCAAACACCAACTTCTGATGAATAATTGCCTGAATGTGGATGGTGTTACGTATTACCAAAAATGCAACTATTCAAATCAGTCCAACTCGGATCTTACAAACGAATTATATTACAATTCTGATAAATTAGGCTTTTGTTCACAATACAATATTGGTACAAGTGTAAGGGATATCAATATTTACAAGCTTTATTTCAAGGCAGGAAATCTGAGTACTACACACGATACAGCTTTTTTTACCTGCATTGTAACGCACCTGAAAGCAGGCAATACGAGTTCGGACTCTATTGAAAGGGCTACAATTACCAATACCATTATGAATTACCTGAATTCAATCGGCGTTAAAGATAATTACATGGCGATGGGAGACTTTAATGTTTATTCGGGCAATGAGAAATGTTTTCAAAACCTTGTTAATTATACAAACCCTGATATCAGGTTCTTTGATCCTGTTAATAAAATAGGAAACTGGCATGATGATTCATATTATGCGGATTATCATACACAATCTACGCATACTTCATCAACAGGATGCTTTTCCACAGGCGGCATTGACGACAGATTTGATTTTATACTGATCTCCGATTACATAAAAAATGGGACTCAACATTTTCAATATATCCCTTCAACATATAAAGCAATCGGACAGGATGGAAATCATTTAAACGATGCTGTAAATTACGGGACTAACAATAGCGCCCCGGACAGTGTAATTGACGCACTCTATGGTATGTCCGATCATCTTCCGGTAATCCTTGATCTTCGCGTGAATCAGACAGCCGGTATAAACAACCTTCAAATTCCTGCTTTTACAAATGTGTATTTTGCAAACCCTGTAAATGATAACATGGATGTGACAGTCGAAGTTCCTGCAAAAACAAAATTGATATTCAATGTCATCAATTTGCTTGGGCAAATATTGTATTCAAAGGAGATTGAAACAACAGGTACGATAGCATATTGCAGTATTTCCACAGAGTCCCTTTATAAAGGTATATATTTCCTGAAAGTTTCGGACAGCGGGAATAATAGTATTGTCAGGAAATTTGTTAAGGGGTAGAACTTGATGAGTCAAGTATTACCATTTTCGTCAACCTTTTTTTTCCGTTTATATTTTTTCTTTTTATCCGGCGCTACCTTCGTACGGAAACGACCATCGTAATAACCGTCTTTCTTGCGCTTTTCACGCTCATCGGCTTCGATCATTTTCTTTATTTTCGATTTTTTTGCCATTATATTATAACTACTCAGCCACTATATTCGCCTTAATAGCCACAGATTTATTCGCATTTATTTCCATTTTTAAGGTGCTCATGAGTGCTACGCAGTTCACAGATTTTAAACTACCAAAGGTAGTTTTCTTTGTGAACTTAGCGAAGCCCCGCCTGAATGACACCGCCAGAATGACCTTGTCGGGCTGGCAGTCGGGCAGGGATCTCATGAACACATTGAAAATAAAATAGTCGTGAATAAAATTTATAAAAAAAAATTAATTTTAATCTGTGTAATCCCTGCCTTGCCGGCAGGCAGGTGTGGCGTTTTATTTTTGCTGCTGACTGATGTAGTTACAATTACTTTTTGAATAAATTTTTTTCTTTTATTTTTACAATTTTCCCGAATTTAGCGATATCCTGCATATTCAGGCGTTTTTCGTCGCCTACAATACAAATAACAATTGGCTTACCTTTGATATTGGTCTTATAAAAATTCAGGATGTCATTAAAAGTAAGATTCTTGTAAGTTTCAAGTTTATATTTTGCAGGGTCTTCGTAATATCCTTTCAATTTCCAGCTCACAATTTTTTCGCTCAGCTCCCTGAAATCGGGCCGGCTTGCAAAAGCTTCCTGTACTAATGAACTGCGAATGGTCTCAATGCGGTCTTCTTTTTCGGGCATATTAGTAACAAGGCTGTCGAACACGCTGATTGCCTCAACAGTCTTGTCTGCCTGAGTTCCTATGTATCCAATAAAACTGGAGCGTTTACCGGTTAATAAAGGTATAGAATAAGAAGCTCCTGCTGAGTATGCCATAGAGCGGTATTCGCGGATTTCCTGGATAACAAGCCCTGAGAATCCACCGCCAAAATAATCATTGAATGCATCAATAGATGCCTCCTTGTCAATTGAATAATCTTCACCTTTTATATAAAAATATATCTGGCTTTGTACGGCGTCTTTTCGGTTCACAAAGAACACCGTATTTTCATTATATATTTCATCATTCAACACCACAGGTGATTCGCTGGCTTTCATGTACTGTGGAAATTTTATGCTGGTCTTAAAAATGTCAAGTATTGTATCAAAATCAAATTTATTGCCTACGTAATGTATCTGCGCCTCATAGTCCATTCCTTTTTTGAATACTGCCAACAGGCTGTCGGTATTCAGCGCTTTGATTTCTTTCATGTTAAGGCGGTTCAGGAAAGAAGACCTGTTTTTCTTGCGGACATATTGCAGTAACGCCTTTGAAACACTTGGTGCATCAGCATTCTCAAGTTTGCGTGAAGTTTTTTCCTGATCGATGATATTTTTCATCTTGTTCTTTTCAACTACAGGATTAGTTATAAGATCCTGCAACAATTCCAACGCAGGTTTCAGATCATCTTCAATACCGTCGAGTTCAATGGTCATATAATCATCATCGCAACTAAATGTGTATGTGCAGCCTATTTTTTGGAATGCTGTTTTTATTTCGGTGAGTGTTTTTGTCTTTGTGCCTGCATAATTCATTAGTTCTGCAGCATAATATAATTGTGGTATTTTATATTTACCCACTCCAAATTGAAATGTAAGAGAATAGATGTCGTTTTCCGGATTGTTGGTATAATATAAGGTAAGGCCTTTGTTCAGTCCGGATATTTTCACATCTTCGTTGAAGTTCACAAAAACAGCTTTAGGTTCTTTTCCCTGCATCTTTTCAAACTTTTCTGCAAAGGGAGATTTGGTATCCATCTTTGGTTTTATGGGTTCGTATCCTGGTTTTTCAAGTTTTTCTTTTTTCGGAAACCCCATTTTGGAAAGCAGGATCAAATAATTCCGGTTATAATATTTTTCAGCCGTTTTTATTACATCGTCTTTGGTGATGTTCTTAACCTTTTGTACATATTCCAGAAATTCATCAATATCTCTTTTTTGCGAAAATGCCTGCGCAAGTAAAACGGTTCTTGAATCGAAATTTTCGAGCGACATTTCGAATTCCTTATAAATATCTTTTTTTACTGCATCAAGCAGCCAGTCGTCGAATTCACCCTTTCTGAGTTTTGCAAACTGCTCCATGATCAAACTTTCAGCATTTTCAAACGATTGCCCGAGTATTTTTGGAACAAACAGGAAAACACCGGAACCGTAATCATTGTTCTGTCCAAGAGGAATATATTGTGCGGCCAATAATTTGTTGTCGAGTACAAGTTTGTCTAATAGTCCTGTCTGTCCTGAATTTGAAAGGATACTGTTACATACGTCAAGCGGGATTTCATCAGTATCTCCATTGGGGACGGTGCGAAATCCAATGATGCCAAGTTTTATGGGTGTCATCTTTACGTTAACGGCTTCTCTTCCTTTAAAGGGTTCTTCCTTGTATTCCGGGTATTGCGGTACTGTATCCGATTTCCACTTGCTGAATTTTTCTTTGATCATCGGTAGTATTTCATCGGTATTAAAATCGCCACACATCACAAGCGCCATATTGTTTGCAACATAGTATGTTTTATAAAATTCGTACATGGCATTTAATGACGGGTTCTTCAGATGCTCTATCGTACCTATGGTTGACTGTTGTCCATAAGGATGTTTTTTATAAAGATTTTTCAAAAAAGTTTCAATGAAAGGAAACACAAAATTATCCATCGAACGGTTTTTTTCTTCGTATACCACTTCTAATTCCGATTGGAATGAACGAAACACCGGGTTTATAAAGCGCCGGCTGTATAGTTCAAGCCATTTTTCTATTTGGTTCGGAGGAAAAGCATTGTGGAAAAATGTCATTTCTTCTGCCGTAAAAGCATTCATGCCTGTACCGCCAATACTTTTAATCAGTTTGTCGGTTTCTGTAGGAACAGCGTATTCTCCGGCTTTTAACGATTGCTCATTGATTTGTTTCTGGATTTCTTTCCGCTTTACCTCATCTGTAGTTTTTCCAAGCGAGTCATAGAGCGCATAGATATTTTCAAGATATGGCTTTTCTTTTTCAAAATCGGTGGTGCCCATTTCTTCTGTGCCTTTAAAAAGCATGTGTTCCAGGTAATGAGCGATGCCTGTATGATTGGGCGGGTCATTTTTACTTCCTGCTTTAACAACCACACCGCCAAATACAAGAGGTTTGGAATGATCTTCATTTAATAACACAGTGAGTCCGTTATCTAATATATACCTGGAAACCTTCAGAGTAGTAGTCTGTTTTTGCTGACCTAAAACATTCCCTGTCAGGATAAATAAAAAGATACCTGCAAGACCAATCGTAATTTTTAGAATTCGGGATATCATAACAAATTGATTTAACATATAAAATGAAACGACTAAATTAATAAGTTTATAGATTGAATATTATAATTTTATTAACAGATAATGACAAAAAAGACCATGACTGAATTGTCATGGTCTTTTATCGATTATAAATATGGATTATTTTTCACGTTTAAATTCAAACTTTACATCATAGGTCTTACTTGTATTTTCCTTTGAAGGAATAATTTTAAGGTTCATAAGTTTACCTACTATATAATCTTTAAGGTTTGCATCACTTTCATTTGTCAGATTCACACAAATTGTTCCGTCGGAATTTACCGTAAAATTCACCAGAACAAACCCTTCAAGTTTTTGCTGTTTTGCAAAATCGGGATAAGAGATTTCTTTATTAAGTAATTTGTCGATGCTGGTAGTTTTGGGATTTCCTGCATTTGCAGTGTCTAAGCTTGCAATTGTGAAAATCACTAAGCTTATCAGTATTGTCATTTTTATTTTCATGGCTTTTGTTTTTAAGGTTTATACTTTGGTTTCAAATTCAATCATAAGACGCCAATGAAAATCTAAAAGTTACAGGAGAAATGATTTTTTTCGTAACTTCATTTAAATATTTTTCAGTTTAAACAAAAAATATTATTTTTGAATCATCAAAGCAAGTTAAACACAATCCCGAAGTTTCGGGATGAAACTTGACAAGTACTAACCTTTAAAATGAAAAAAAATGAAAAAAATTACATTATTATTTTTGCTCATTTTTGCGATAGCAAAAACTTATGCACAGAATTATCAAATCAGTTTTGCAGGAACAGGAGCAAGTACGACTGTTGACTCTGTACAAGTAGAAAACCTGACACAATGTACCGACACGATCCTTGGTGGAAGCGATATATTGCACCTTACAGCAACGGTGGTAGGAATAAACGAATTGAACACCAGTGCAGAGAATACTTTGCATATCTATCCGAACCCAATGACAGGTAATTGTTCAGTGGATTTTGAAGCAACTGCTCAAAGCAAAACGACTATTGGATTATACGACATAACTGGAAAAAGAATTTTGCAAGTGCAGGAATTATTATTAAAAGGATATCATACATACAGCCTGAGCGGAATTAACAGTGGAATATATTTCATTAAAGTAGAATCGGACAAATTTTTATATACTGCAAAAATAATAAGCAGTAATGCAACATTTGGTATAGTTGAAATAAAGCATATTGGAACGACGCCGGGCATAGATAAACAAAGTACAACTTCAAACCTGCCTACCGGACAGGCAGGTACAGGAAAAATGAAGAGTTTGAAAAGCGATAAATCAGTAATAGATATGCAATATACCACTGGCGACAGATTGAAACTGACAGGAAAATCAGGTGTTTACCGTACTGTCTTTATGCTCGTGCCAACCCAAACCCAAACTGTTACTTTTAATTTTGTTGCTTGCACCGATGCCGATAACAACAACTATTCTGTAGTACAAATAGGGACACAAGTTTGGATGGCTGAAAACCTAAAAACCACTAAATACCGCAATGGCGATCCTATACCCAACGTTACCGATTACACGGCATGGAGCAATCTTATATCAGGGGCTTATTGTGATTATGACAATACACCAAGCAATAGTACAATTTATGGTAAACTTTACAACTGGTATACCATTGTTGATTCACGTAATTTATGCCCTACCGGCTGGCACGTGCCCACCGATGCCGAGTGGACATCACTGGTAGACTCTTTGGGAGGCGAAAGTGTTGCCGGCCGCAAACTGAAAGAAATCGATTCAGCACATTGGCAAAGTCCTAATTTAGCGACCAATGAAAGCGGTTTTACAGCCCTTCCGGGCGCCATGCGTAGCTGGAATGGTACATTCGATTATATTGGCGTCTACGGTTACTGGTGGAGTTCTTCAGAGTACAATACATACGACGCTTGGTACCGCTACATGTACTACTTTTCTTACGATGTTTTTAAAAACTACAACGATAAGCAAAATGGGTTGTCAGTTCGTTGCTTGAGGGATTAATTTATTTGACTATTTGATTTACCCCGTAGGATAAAAAATATATTGGAACTACAAAAAAAAATTATAGCACTATTCAACGGGGTGAATTTACCGCAAAGTTTACCCTGTTGAGCTTGCTCTTTAGGGCGGTCGATTTTTATTTTTAATAAATGGCAAATAATTATGATCTAAAAAATGAGTGAAAGACCAACGAAACGCTAACAGGCGTTTGCTGTCAGTGGCGCGACTGTGGCTCGTAAGATCCCGATACGCAAAATACTATTGGGACAGGCAGGAAAGTAATAAATTTAAACGGCAGTGCTTCATGGAAAATGCAGTAGGTTAATATTGCCACCGAAAAGCAACCGCCAAAACGTTATTCTTTTTTCCCTTCCACAACAATAACAATCTCCCCCTTCACCACTTTGCTTTTAAAATATTCAAGGATTTCGGTAAGTGTTCCCCTTTTTGTTTCTTCGTATAACTTAGTAAGTTCGCGGGATACAGAAGCTTTGCGTTCTGCGCCGAAGTGAATGGAAAATTCTTCGAGGGCTTTTACTAAGCGATGTGGCGATTCGTAAAAGACAAGTGTGTAAGGCATTTCGGCAAGTTCTTTAAGCCTCGTTTGCCTGCCTTTTTTCTGCGGAAGGAATCCTTCAAAGTGAAAACAATTGCATGGAAGTCCGCTGACAACAAGAGCTGGAACAAATGCGACGGGACCGGGCAAACATTCTACTTCAATACCTGCTTTGAGGCATTCGCGTACCAAAAGAAATCCCGGATCGGAAATGCCTGGCGTGCCTGCATCGCTTACGAGAGCAATGTCTTCTCCTCTCAGAATTCTTTCTGTAATTAATGGAACTTCGCGATGTTCGTTGTGCAGATGATGAGCCATCATGCGGGTTTTAATTCCGTAATGCTTTAGAAGTTTACTTGTGGTGCGGGTGTCTTCGGCAAGTATCAGGTTAACTTCTTTTAAAACACGGATAGCCCGGAGGGTAATATCCTCAAGATTTCCAATAGGAGTAGGTACTATGTATAGTTTTGACATTTTTTTTCAAAAATACAAATTATGTAACTACTCAGCCACTACATTAGCCTTAATAGCCACAGATTTCACAGATTTTAAACTACCAAAGGTAGTTTTCTTTGTGAACTTAGCGAAGCGATCTCACAAACACATTGAAAATAAAAATTTTGTGAGTAACTTAGCGAAGCGATCTCACGAACACCTTAAAAATAAATAATTTGTGAGTAACTTAGCGAAGCGATCTCACGAACACCTTAAAAATAAATAATTTGTGAGTAAAATTTATAAAAAAAAATAATTTTAATCTGTGTAATCTGTGGCATGTATTTGTTTTTTAACATTTTAAATCGGCTGAGTAGTTACCAAATTATTAATTATTCAGCGTTTTCACAAAATCAATCAGCAACCTGAAAAGCTCGTTATACTTAGTAAGAGGCAGGGTTTCGGCTTTGTCGAGAATGTTGTGATACTCGCTGATGCCGCCTAAGGTGTAAATGTAAAATGATTTCACCCCTTTTGTATAAAACGGATAATGATCACTGATGGCAGCCTCTCCACGCTTTTCTATCGCCTTCAGATATTTCTTTTCATCGTTGATCCCGGTAAGAAGATTGAATTCTTTTTCAATCACGGCGCCATTTACTACTTTTATACCGTCATCACCTGTTCCTACAAGATCAAGGTTTACAAGAAAGCAAATATTTGAAAGAGGGAACAAAGGATGCAGAACATAATATTCAGAGCCGAGTAAACCCGCTTCTTCTCCGGCAAAAGCAATGAATGCGATGGAATAATCAGGAGTATTTTCAGAATAATAATTTGCCAGATCAAGCATCATAGCTGTTCCGCTCGCATTGTCGTTTGCTCCCGGAAAATAAACATCTGCGCCCATTTGTCCGAGATGATCGTAGTGTGCCGTAAACACTACAAAAGAATCGGGTTTTGTCCTGCCTTCAATATATCCTGCCACATTTACCATTCTGTGGTCAGTTTGGAATTTTTGCTCAATATCAACTTTTATTTTTCGTGATTGTTTTGGAAGAGAAGAATTTTTGATAGTTATATTCGCTCCAGTCGAGGGAATAAGTGCATCTGCTACATTCCATACTAATTTGGATGAAATTGATATTATGCCTTTAGCATGCAATAAATTTTTACGTTCTATAGTATTAAATAAATCAATATTTTTCTGATCTTTTATTCCGGTTTTGTCAAGCAAGATGAATTTTTTTGAAAAATCAGTACTTAGGAATTTTTTGAAAGCATCTTCATTATTGACTATCTCGCTGTCGAGCCGGACAATCTTATATTTTCCTTTTATGGTAGCGCTCGAAGCAGAAACAAGGTAATCAACAGCGGGTGTCATTTTATTTTTTCCGATCTGCACAGCTACTTTTCCCGGAAGTGTTCCAATGGAGATTTTAAACGACTGAAAATAGTCGTTGCTGAAAGATTTCAGACTGTCATTTTTAAATTCGTTGCGGATGAATTCAGCGGCTTTTTGATCGCCGTTATTTACGTATCCTCTGCCTTGCATGGAAGCAGAACAGAGCGTATCAATTATTTTTTTTGCATAATTAATATCCTGCGCAAAGATTTGTTCGCAAAAGAATGCGGCCAGCCATAATAAGATAATCCGGTATTTCATGATGAAAAATATGAGCTATACTAAAAACGGGATAAACCTGACTGCCGTCAGGCAGGTTTGTACATTTTTTCAAACAGGTAATCAGTAAATCGGTAATCAGTTATCAGTAAGTCGGTAATCAATAATTGGTAAGGGAAATGGAATACGTAAAAAGTTTGCAATAAACGATTACTCAATATTGATCACCGAATACCGATTACCAATTTTACCGAATACCAATTTCACCAATTACTTATTTTCACCGATTACCAAAATTAGAAATGTAATCCTGTCTGCCGCCAGGCAGGAATTTATCCTGTGCAAAGTATATTATTGGTAACGCCGTGTTACAAGCTCACAAAGTTCGGCATATACTTCGTTGGTTTCTTCCCAATTATACTCTGTTTTTAGAAAACTAATATATTTTTCGGCTTCTTCAAAACTGCTGAATTCATTAAGTTTTAAAACACTTTCATTATATTTCTGCAGATTTCCTTCAAAAAGTTGGTTAATAAATTTGAACTTTTCATTAATCCCGATTGCAGCTTTCAAATCTTTGATAGGGTTCTTTTTCATTTTGGCAGCAAGGCTTTTGTCGGATTTGGTATCAGATAAAACCTCATTCAGCATTTTTTTCTCATCCTTGAATTTATCTGCAATGGTAGGATGTGCCGTAAACAGGTCAGGAGAAGGTGGTATTGCAAAAAACTCATTTCTAATTATTTTTTCTTTCGGCTCAGGTTCTTTAATGACAATTTCTTCTTTTTTAATTTTAGGCGCTTGTTTTTTTTCCGCAACCGGTTCTGTCTGGCTCACCTTTGGTTTATTTAACTGTTCAAGGTCTTTATACTTTTCATATAATTCACGGATATTGGAAAGCACAATATCTATTTCGATCTGTGGTATCTGACCTGTATGCTGGCAGATAACTTCCGATTGCTCTATAATAATTTCCAGCAATTTAATGATTTCTTCTTTGATAATATTCTTTTCCATACTTTTTATGATCTTAAATTTTACTTGTAAAATCTGTTAATTTTGTACCTTTGAAAAAACGAATAAAGATAAAAAAAATTATAAACAAATAACATAATGTTTTTAGAAAATTCAATTGACCAGACAAAACGAAGGGGATGGATAGAGGTAATTTGCGGGTCCATGTTCTCGGGCAAGACCGAAGAACTTATTCGAAGGCTGAAGCGTGCCAAGATCGCCAAACAGAAGGTTGAGATTTTTAAACCCGCAATTGACGTACGCTACGATGAGGAAAAGGTCGTTTCTCATGATCAGAATTATATTATGTCAACACCCGTTCCTTCTTCTTCCAATATTTTATTGCTGGCCAATGATGTAGATGTGGTGGGTATTGACGAAGCGCAATTTTTTGATCAGGAAATTGTATCTGTATGCAATCAACTTGCCAGTAATGGTATCCGTGTTATTGTGGCCGGTCTGGATATGGATTACCTTGGGAAACCTTTTGGCCCTGTGCCTGCTTTGCTTGCCACTGCCGAATATGTTACAAAAGTACATGCTGTATGTATGAATTGTGGAAACCTCGCCCATGTTTCACACAGGACAATAGTTAATGACAAACTTGTGGTGCTTGGCGAAAAAGATTCTTACGAACCTTTGTGCAGGGATTGCTACAATGAAAAAATGAATTTACCCAACCTGCATAAAGCAGAATTATAAATGTTGAATTTTAAATGAACTTACAAATCATATCCCGAAGTTTCGGGACTAAAATATTTTGCCAAAATTGGTTAGAATTTTACTGATAAGACACTGAAAATGCAGAAATTAGTATATAAAAACAGTTTTATAAACTGTTTCGCCGGGTTTTAAACGAATAATAGTTGCACCGGTAAGGGTGTCTTTATCAACAAAAACATCAAAAATTGCCTCAAGCTTATATGTGTGTCTGAACTGCCCGTAAGCGTCAGTAACTCCTTCAATCGTTGTCGTTTTTGGTCCTTTGGTTATTTTAACATTAGCGCTTGGAACAATAATATTGGTGTCGTTTTGCATCTTCACAGTAATCACTACCGGCATATCTTCGTCCTTATTACACATGGAGAAGATCATAATAAAGGCTATTATTACAGATGAAAAGATGATGAGTTTAAATATTGCTTTCATTTTCCCGATTTTTTAATAATTTTGTCGTTGAATATGCAAAGTTATAAAAATTAATGATACAATACAAAAAATAGTTACTATTTAGGTATAAAGGTATGGGTTATAAAGGTATAGGGGTGGTGAAAGTTATAGGTCTTCTCCCTTATACCTATACTTTATACCTCTATTTCCCTATACCTAAATAATTACAAAAAATATTTGATATGAAAAAAACAATCCTGTTATCATTTGTTACTCTTTTTATTTTTGCAATTGGGTTCTATTCTTTTAGCGGCGCATCTTTTCTGAATTTAAAAAAAACCATGGCTACAGATAGTGTTAAAAAAGTGTGCATCAGTACTGCTTATGGCGATATCAAAATAAAGCTGTACAACGAAACCCCTTTGCACAGGGATAATTTTATCAAATTAGCGAAAACTGCTTATTTCGATGGTACCCTGTTTCATCGCGTAATAAAGAATTTCATGATACAGGGTGGCGACCCCGATTCAAAAAATGCTGATCCTGCTGCAATATTGGGTAATGGTGGTCCAAGCTATACAATTCCTGCTGAAATTCTTACGCCAAAATATTTCCACAAAAAGGGAGCATTAGGCGCTGCAAGGGACAACAATCCTGCAAAAGCATCATCCGGTTCGCAGTTTTATATTGTGCAGGGGAAAACTTATACGGAACAAGAGCTTACTATTTTTTCTCAGAAAACAAAAAAAACACTGACAAAAGAACAGATTGAAATTTATAAAACAATTGGTGGCACACCTCATTTGGACGGCGATTATACCGTGTTTGGTGAAGTCTATGAGGGGCTTGATGTTGTTGATAAAATTGCAGCCGAAAAAACCGGAGCCAATGACAGACCTGTGAAAGATATGAAAATGACGGTTAAGGTGATTGAATAAATATTGTTTATGCGCGAGAAGATAAAAAACATACATAAAGAAATCGAAAGCTTCTCTGCAAAAAGCATGGAAGAACTCGAACAATTCAGAATTAAGTATCTTTCGAAAAAGGGTGTTGTTACAGGACTTTTCGACGATTTTAAAAATGTTGCACAGGAAGAACGTAAAGAAACAGGCAAACTGCTGAACGACCTGAAAAATAACGTGCAGGAAAAAATAAATTTACTGAAACTGAATCTCGAAAACCTGCACGATTCGGGTAAAAGTGATACAGACCTCACACTGCCTGCAAATTTTATTGAAACAGGATCCAGACATCCATTGTCTATCATAAGAGCAAAAATAATCGAGATATTTTCGCGTATTGGTTTCACGGTTGCCGAAGGTCCGGAAATAGAAGACGACTGGCACAATTTCTCCGCATTGAATTTCCCCGAGGATCATCCTGCCCGCGAAATGCAAGACACTTTTTTTATTCAGAAAAATCCTGACATTGTGTTGCGGACTCATACTTCTTCAGTACAGGTGAGAGTGATGGAAACAGAAAAACCACCTATCAGGAAAATTTTCCCCGGAAGAGTTTACCGAAACGAAGCTATTTCTTCGCGGGCGCATTGCTTTTTCCACCAGGTTGAAGGACTTTATGTGGATAAAGATGTTTCTTTTGCCGACCTCCGGCAGCTGTTGATTTATTTTGCCAAAGAAATGTTTGGCAAAGACATCAAAATCAGGCTGAGACCCTCGTACTTCCCATTTACTGAGCCTTCTGCCGAAATGGATATTTCTTGTTTTCTTTGTGGAGGTAAAGGCTGCTCATTTTGCAAACATACCGGTTGGGTAGAGATTCTTGGTTGCGGAATGGTTGACCCGCAGGTTCTTGAAAATTGCAAAATCGACAGCGAGGTTTATTCCGGCTATGCCTTTGGAATGGGCATTGAGCGAATCACAAATCTTAAATACCGCGTGAAAGACATCAGGATGTTTTCTGAAAATGATGTGCGGTTTTTGAAACAGTTCGGATCGGTGATATAAGAGTTTTTTTCATAACTCAAACATTAATATTATTTTTAACATTATCCGTGTAAATCCGTCTTTTTCCGTTTGATCCGCGTTGCCATTTTTGAAAGCAATTATAGCATTATTCTTTCTTTCCCTTTATTATAAAGCTTTTCAAGAATACCTGCAGCATCTTTATACTTATTATTCAAAATCATTGCTGCTATGATGTACGGTTTAAATCCAGCCTCTTTGTATGTTTCTATGCGGTATCTTTCAAAAACAGTATCAGCTACTTCGCCTTCTTTGCAGGAAACACCAGTAATATCAGCGGGAAGACAATGCATATATAATGCTTTCCCTTCTTTTGTTAATTTCATTTTTTCTTCGGTACATTCCCAATTTTTAAATTTTGCATTGTTGGCAAGGCATTCCTGTTCGAGCGTTTTTAAACCTTCCTTATCGTTTTTTTGTAAAAATTGTGTTCTTCTTTCCATAACTTTGTATGGAGCCCAGCTCTTAGGATACACGATGTCTGCATTTTTAAAGACCTCATCCATTGAGTTTACTACTTTAAATTTTCCACCGCTTTCGGCAGCGTTTTTCTTTGCTGCTTCAATTACATCAGGTATCAGGTCATAACCTTCGGGATAAGCTAATTCTACTTCCATTCCAAAGCGTGTCATTAGCCCTATAATACCTTGAGGCACGGATAAAGGTTTTCCATAACTCGGTGAGTAAGCCCATGTCATTGCTATCTTTTTCCCTTTCAGATTTTCCATCGATCCGAAATAATTCTTTAAGTGCAGCAGGTCTGCCATGGATTGTGTAGGATGATCAATATCGCATTGCAGATTCACAATACCAGGCCTTACAGGAAGAACACCCTGTTTAAAGCCATCATCAAGGGCTTCGCCAACTTCGAGCATATATGTATGGCCTGCGCCGAGAAACATATCATCGCGTATGCCAATAATATCAGTCAAAAACGAGATCATGTTGGCTGTTTCGCGGACTGTTTCGCCATGTGCAATTTGTGATTTGCTTTCATCCAGATCCTGCACTTCAAGCCCAAGAAGGTTACATGCTGAGGCAAAAGAAAATCGTGTACGCGTAGAATTGTCGCGGAAATTGGATATGGCAAGACCGGAATCGAAACACTTTGCGGAAATATTGTTATCACGCAAATACTTTAGCGCTTCGGCAACAAGCAATGTTTGTACTAATTCAGCCTGTGTTTTATCCCAGGTGAGAAGAAAATCTTTTTCGAAAAGACCGGTTCTCAGTTTTTTAATTTCTTCAATAAGGTTCTCATAAGATTTCATATATACTCCTTTTTAAAATAGCAACGCGGATAAAGCGGATTTTAGCGGATATTCGCCGATCTTTAATTAGTGTCTGTATATAAAGTCGTCATTGCGAATCCCGCATGTGCGGGATGAAGCAATCTAATCATTGTTTGTCAATAGATTGCTTCGTCGTACCTCCTCGCAATGACGTACCGTTTGCGTATCATCAGTTAACAAGTCATATCATATAAGCATACGCAGCATAAAAAGCAGATGCAGCAACGAGATCGCTGATAGGCACTTTTTCGTTTGGCGCATGAGCCAACACTTCATTACCAGGTCCAAAACCAATTAAAGGAATACCGTAATAACCATTAATTGTAACACCATTCGTGGAGAAAGTCCATTTGTCGACCAGAGGTTTTTTGTTGAATAATCCTTCAAATGCTTTAACACCGGCAACTACAACAGGATGATTTTCTTCAATTTTCCATGTAGGATAATATTTTTCCATGCCATATTTTAAACCTGTCCATGCTTCTTCTTCATAATACAAAACTTCAACCTTTGCATCCATTCCTTTTACGATCTCTTCAATCTCGGCGACAGCAGACTCTTTTGTTTCACCCCATGTCAATCTTCTGTCCAAGTGGAATTGCGCATAATCGGCAACGGCGCATAAAGAAGGGCTTCCGGATTTTATTTCAGAAATAGTAACGGTTCCCTTTCCCAAAAATTCATCTGATCTTAATCTTTCATTCAGTTTTTCTATTTCAAGAGCCGCGCGGGCTGCCATGTATATTGCATTCTTGCCTCTTTCCGGTGCGCTTCCATGACACGAAACTCCACGAAACTTAACGATTATTTCCATACGACCTCGATGCCCCCTGTAAATATTGAGGTTTGTAGGTTCTGTACTGATCACAAAATCGGGTTTCAGCTTTTCTTCTTCAACTAAATATTTCCAGCACAAGCCATCACAATCCTCCTCCATCACGCTGCCAACAACATATACGGTTATATCACGGTCAAAGCCAAGCTCCTTTAAAATTTTTCCGCTGGTTACAGCAGCAGCAGGACCGCCTTCCTGGTCAACGGTTCCGCGACCATACACATAACCGTTTTTTACCTCGCCCGAAAAAGGGTCGAAGTTCCAGTTTTCGATATTGCCTGCATCCACCGTGTCCATGTGTCCGTCAATGGCGAGGATGCGTTTGCCATTACCTATTCTTCCAATCACATTGCCAAGCCCGTCAATTCTTACTTCGTCAAAGCCAGCTTCTTCCATCTGACGCTTCAACTCAAACTGTACATCTTTCTCATGCATGCTGGTTGATTTGATCTTTACTAATTTCGAAAGATTATTGGCTGTGTAATCTTTGTACTTTTCAGCCAGTTCGTTTATTTTTTTAAAAATTTCTCCCATGGTATTATGTATTGGATTTTATTAAGTGTCTGAACGAAAACTACGAATAACCCGATTTTCAATGACTTTTTACCCTTAATCCCTAAAGGGAAATCATTGAAAATCAACACACCCTTTAGGGTTGGGGTAAATGTTGATTTTCAAAATTGACGTTTTCGTTCAGACACTATTTAGATAATACAAATATATAAAAGATATTTTTTTACCATATTGATTATTTACATATTTTTGTTATGTCTGATTTTTTTACAAAACCATTATTATAAAGGCATCTCTAAAAACTGAAAATTAGCTTTACCCCTAACCCTAAAGGGAGGCTGATTTTCAGATGTTTCACCCTTTAGGGACGGGGTAAAAAAACATCTGAAAATTAGTTTTAGAGGTTACTATAATAACTTAAATTTTAAATAACATGAACTATGAAATTTTAAAACATGAGATCCAGAACGGGATAGCTATTGTAACTATAAGCCGTCCTCAAGCCATGAATGCGCTAAACTCAAGGTTTTTTGCAGAAATGAATGAACTGCTTACTGAATTGGAAAACAGGAAAGACGTACGGATAATGGTTCTTACCGGCGAAGGCAAAGCATTTGCTGCCGGCGCTGATATTGCAGAAATGTCGGATATGAATTCAGAACAAGGAACGCAATTTTCGAAAACAGGTCAAAATGTCTTCAACAAAATGGGAACTGTTGGATTTCCGATTATAGGCGCTATAAATGGATTTGCTCTGGGTGGCGGTTGTGAACTTGCTATGGGCTGCGATATACGCATTGCAAGCACTTTCGCAAAATTCGGACAACCGGAGGTAAATCTCGGACTCATTCCAGGTTATTCCGGAACACAGCGTTTACCAAGATATATTGGTTTATCCAATGCGCTTTATTTACTTCTGACTGCAGATATGATCAATGCAGAAGAAGCTTTCCGGCTTGGGCTTGTTCAAAAAGTTGTTGAGCCTGATCAACTGATGACCGAAACAATTGCTATTGCAAATAAAATTGCTTCCAAAGGGCCAAAGGCTATTAAAAAGATAAAGAAAGTTACCAGAGAAGGAATGCTTACTGATTTCAACAGCGGAAGCGAACTGGAATCCAAAGAATTCGGCTCTTTGTTTGGCAATGAAGGAGCAGAGGGTATGCGTGCATTCCTTGAAAAAAGAAAACCAAATTGGTAACATCAGTAAACGTTGGAATTTTTTCTCAACATTCATTGCTAATTAAATAAAAGTTTTACTTTTGCTAAAACAAATCAACCTTGATTTTATAAAATAAAAAAATAATCTAAATGTTTAACCTTTTAAAAAAATAATCATGAATTATAATGAACGGTTACAAAATGTAACAATTTTAGGTGCGACAGGAAAAATGGGAAGCGGCATCCTGTTGCTTACGGCCATGGAAATGACCGATTTAAAACTGAAACCTGAGAATAAAGACAAAGAGTATGTCATTTATGCTATGGCCCGGCGTCAAAAGGCTCTTTCTGACCTTATGATTTATATACAGGAACAAGTAGTAAAAGCTGCTGAGAAAAAAACTATTGCGCTGCGCAAGGTATATGCTGATCGCAAAGACCTTATCAGCAACGGCGAAATCATTAACCAATATGTTAAGGATGTGATGAATGTCATTCGCCCTGTAACAACTATTGAATCGGCTTATGAATCATTCCTTATCTTTGAAGCTATCAGCGAAAATCCTGAACTGAAGATTCAAATGTTGTCGCAAATTGACAAAAATAACAAAAACAAACCCTGGTATTTCACTAATACCTCATCAATTCCAATCGGATTCCTTGATAAAGAAATCGGTCTTGACGGAAGAATTTTAGGTACACATTTCTACAATCCGCCTGCTGTTCAAAAGTTAGTTGAAGTTATCAAATCGGCAAATACAAAACCTGAACTGTCGGAATTTGCAAGTCAATATATTAAGAATATGAAAAAGATTGAAGTTCCTTCTGCTGATTTTGCCGGTTTCGTTGGCAACGGACATTTCATGCGCGATGCATTACACGGCATGAAAGAAGCTATGAATCTTACAAAGGAAATGTCTTTTCCTGAAGCAGTTTATATTATGAATAAGGTAAGTCAAGATTACCTCATCCGCCCGATGGGCATCTTTCAACTTATTGATTATGTCGGCATTGATGTTTGCCAGTTTATTATGAAAGTTATGAGTCCGCAGGTTAAAGACGAAGAAATTCACAGTCCTTTACTCGATCGTTTCATGTCATTAGGAGTGAAAGGCGGACAGAATTTCGATGGCTCACAAAAAGACGGATTCCTGAAATATGAAAAAGGGAAACCTGCTGGTATTTATGATCCCGAGAAAAAACAATATGTCCCGATTGCAGATATTTCATCCAAATGCGATAGCAAACTTGGAAAGAATCCATCATCAATACTGCCATGGAAAACATTAGTCGGAGAAAGCAATAAAGATGAATTATTAAAAAAATATTATTCGGAATTAAAATCAATGGATACTTTGGGCGCACGATTAGCAGTATCTTATGCTAAACGTTCTAAAGAAATTGGGCTTAAACTGGTAAAAGACAAAGTAGCTTTCAACGAAAAAGATGTGAATACAGTTCTTTTAACAGGATTTTTCCATGCTTATGGTCCTATTAACGATTATTTAAACTAATGTTAAGTTAAGAGTGATATGTCGAATAGATTGCTTCGTCGTTCCTCTTCGCAATGACGTCATTGCGAAGCCGACGAAGGAGGGTGAAGCAATCTTACTGCGTAGAAATAAGTTTAACATAACACTAATTTAATTATACCAATTAATGCATTTAAACATTTAACCTTTAATAAATAAAAATATGAAAAATTTAAGAAGAAAAGTATATATGGTAGCCGGATATAATACCATTTCAATGGGAACCGGCAGAAAAGAATTCAGCCCTAAGAAAGAACGCCCGGGACTGGAAGAATATGTTAAAGAAGCAGGACAGGGTGTATTGAAACAAATAGGAGGAGCAGCAAATGTTGACGAATGTGTCATCGGTAATTTTATTGCTTCGCTTTTTAACAGGCAGGGGAACATGGCAGGGTTTTTCCCGTTTATTGATAAAGGACTCACTTTTAAACCCTGCACCCGAGTTGAAGGAGCATGTGGTACCGGAGCCCTGGCTCTTGCTACCGGTATTAAATCCATTCTGGCTGAGACCGCTGAAGTGGTTCTTGTGCTTGGCGTGGAAGTTCAGAATACCGTTAAAGCTATTTATGGCGCTGATATCCTTGCAACAGCAGCCTGGGCAAAAGAAAGGAAAGACGGTCATGCTTATTTTTTCCCCGGGAAATTCAGCGACCGTGCAGGCGCTTACTATGAAAAATTCGGAAAAGAAAAAACACGCAAGGCAATGGCAAAATGGTATGTGAATGCCATTGAAAATGCACGCCTCTGTCCTACAGCACAGGAGTTTCACAATACCACCAAAGATTTGATGGCACAGGGAATGTCGGAACCCAGTCCAAAAGCTTTTGTTGATAATCTTAACTTTTTTGATTGTTCCAAAGTTTCTGACGGAGCCTCGGGTATTGCTATAGTTTCGGAAGAAGGACTGAAACGTTGCGGTATTTCAAAGAAAGATGCAGTTGAAATTGTTGGATTCGGACAATCGGAATATGACATCACCAAACCTCCTGCAGATCTTACAAAGCTTGAAACTACTGCAAACGCTGCAAAGAAAGCTATGGAAATGGCAGGAATTACTAAGGATCAACTTGCAACGGTTGAAACTCATGATTGTTTTACTATTGCAGGCATTATGGCTGTTGAAGCAATTGGTTTAGCCGAATACGGCAAAGGAACAGATTATGTTCTCGAAGGAAAAACTGCACGCGGAGGCGAAGTTCAATTTAATACTACAGGCGGATTAGTTGGATGGGGACATCCTACAGGAGCTACAGGTGTTCATCAGGCTGCAACAATTTTAGAACAGTTGACTGGAAAAGCCTGTGATGCACAGATAACCCTAAAACCAGAACGTCCTTATGGATTATCCATCAATATGGGTGGCGATGATAAAACGCTGGTTTCAATAGTTTACAAGAAAGCGGAATAATTAATTTCATCATTAAATCAGGGTCACACTTAGTTCGTCGAAGTGTGACCTTTTTAGTTTTTAATATCCCAATATTATCCATGGAACAAGACCGATATTATCATATTTTTAACAGAGGGAATAACAACGATATACTATTTTATGAAGATGAAAATTATGATTATTTCATAAAGAAATATCGTTTTTATCTTGATAAATATGTTGATACACTTTGTTTTTGTTTAATGAAAACCCATTTTCATTTTTTAATAAAAATAAAAGATACTGAACCAAATATTTCCGAAGTAAACAAAAAATCTATTTTAACACCGTTGGAAAAAGCATTTAAGGATTTTTTTATCTCTTACGCTAAAAGCATAAATAAAAAGTATCACCGGACTGGAAGTTTGTTTCAGTATAAATTCAAAAGAAAAGAAATTAGGGATGAATTCTATCTAAAAAATATTATTCGATATATCCACTTAAATCCTGTGGAATCAGGTTATTGCTTCACTCCAGACAAATACTATCAAAGTTCTTATAATACGATTTTGAAAGGAGATAACTCTTGGATTCGCACTGATCTTGTAATTGATTTTTTCGGAAATCTTGACGACTTCAAGAATTTCCATCAACAATTGGACGAAAACCCAAACCTTCGCCCTGACTTCAAAAGTTTTTAAAACTTTTGAAGTCTTGCTAGCGCAGGCGAATAAAAACTAAGCAAATGAACCGAATCACTCAACTCTTCAACATAAAATACCCCATCATCCAGGCAGGAATGATATGGTGCAGCGGATGGAAACTTGCCTCAGCAGTTAGCAATGCCGGCGGACTTGGATTGATTGGTGCCGGATCGATGACACCTGAAATTCTGCGGGAACATATAAGAAAATGTAAAGCCGCTACGAATAAAGCTTTCGGAGTAAATATTCCGCTCCTCTTTCCGTACGCTGATGAGTTCATTAAAATTGTTATTGAAGAAAAAATAAAAGTTGTTTTTACTTCTGCCGGTAATCCTGCAAAGTGGACATCCTTTCTGAAAGACAATGGTATCAAGGTCGTTCACGTTGTTGCCAATGTAAAATTTGCGAAGAAATGTAAAGAAGCCGGTGTTGATGCCATCGTAGCTGAGGGCTTTGAAGCCGGCGGCCATAACGGAAAAGAAGAAACCACTACAATGGTTCTGATTCCCATGGTTAGAGAAGTTGTTTCTATTCCATTGATCGCTGCAGGAGGCATAGGTACAGGCAGGGGCATGCTTGCTGCTATGGCACTTGGAGCCGAAGGAGTTCAAATAGGAAGCCGCTTTGTTGCATCAGAGGAATCTTCTGCTCATCCTAACTTCAAGCAAAAAGTGATCGAAACAAAAGACGGCGACACCATGCTCACTTTTAAACGCTTTGTCCCGGTGAGGCTGATCAAAAATAAATTTTTCAATGATGTTGAAAATCTTGAAATGCAGGGCGCTTCTGTTGAACAGTTGTCTGAACTTCTCGGAAAAGGAAGAGCTTGCAAAGGCATGTTTGAAGGCGATGTGGATGAAGGAGAGCTTGAGATAGGCCAGATATCAGGATTGATAAAAGAAATAAAACCTGCCGGAAAAATTGTGGAAGAGATCATGAATGAATTTCAGAAAGCAAAAGAAGAGTTATTAACTGATGTTACGCATATTTAATATTTATTTGTTAGTGTCACTCAGAGCCGGACATAGCATGGATTTGCGGGTTAGCGTCCGTGTCGAAGAGTGACTATGTGTTGGTCGGGCTTCGACACGTCCCGAAATGGGGACGGCTCTGCCTGACCTCTAAATTTAGTAATCATTTGTTTTTATTTGCGTAACATCAGTTATTAAAAATAAATTTCTGAAATATTATTTCAACTCATTTACTGCAATCCACGCCATCAGCCCCATTCCTGTGATCATACAACTTTCATCTACATCGAAAGTTGAGGTATGCAGATTCGATACAATTCCTTTTGCTTCATTGCGCACACCAAGCCGGTAATAACAGGAAGGCACTTTCTGCGAGAAATAGGCGAAATCTTCAGCAGTCATGCGCATATCTAGGTCAACGACATTTTCATGTCCAAGATAATCAATCGCAAGTCGTTTAACTTCGCTTGTCAGCATATCGTCATTTACAAGGAAAGGATATCCTTTTACAATATTTACATTGCAGTTGCCTCCCATATTTTGCGCCACCTGCGATGCCACAGAAGAAATAATATCGTGGGCTTTCGCTCTCCATTCCTCATCATAAGCACGCATTGTCCCGTCAATTTTTACTTCATCCGGAATTACATTCGTTCCGCCTTCGCCTGCAATTCTGCCAAAAGCCAATAAAGAAGGATAATCCGAAGGTTTATTTTTTTCGAACTCTTTTGACAATTCCAATAAAACGCTTGCTGCAATAGTTATAGGATTCACCACTAATTCAGGAGTCGCAGCATGTCCTCCTTTTCCTGTTACGATAATATATATCTCATCGGTAGAAGCCATGTACTTTCCGGGTTTCAGTCCGATTTTCCCTGCATCAAGAGATGGAAGGACGTGTTGCCCGAAAACATGAGCTACTTTAGGGTTTTCGAGTACCCCCTCGTTTATCATGGCAATTGCGCCGCCCGGGAACTTCTCTTCTGATGGCTGAAAGAAAAGCTTTATCGTTCCTCCAAATTCGTTTTTGAGTTCGTTCAGAATTTTTGCAGCGCCCAGCAGGCAGGCAATATGTACATCATGACCGCAGGCATGCATAACACCATCAACGCACGACCGGTAATTCTTTTCATTGTTTTCATGGATTGGAAGAGCATCCATATCCGCCCGCAATGCTATTACCTTTCCTTTCTTTACTCCTTTTATTAAAGCTACAATTCCGGTTTTTGCAATTCCCTGCCGGAAAGATATATCATATTCGTTTAACTTAGATGCAATATATTCAGAGGTGTTGTATTCCCGAAACCCAAGTTCAGGATAGGCGTGAAAATGCCGCCTTACAGAAATAATTTCCTGTAAATACAACTGCGACAACGACTTTATTTTTTCTTTAAGTTCAGATAAATTCATAAAAATATATTATTAACAGCTTGCCCCGTTAAATGGGCGGGTTCAAGGTTGCACGTCACCGCCACCTGGAAGCAAACGTCTGTTGGCAGTATCCCATATTTTGAAAAATGGTTTTTATTTATGTTCAAATACCATTTTCGTCTGTGTCAGATATGGTGTCAATCTGTTTTCCGCAAGCGAAATATATTCTGGATTTGTGTCATAACCAATAAAGTTTCTTTCGGATTTAATTGCTGAAACTGCTGTTGTTCCACTGCCCATAAAGGGGTCAAGTATAATGTCGTTTTTGAATGAGTACAATTGAATTAGTCGAAAAGGAAGTTCTTCAGGAAATGGTGCAGGATGTCCGATACGCCTTGCACTTTCTGCATTCATTGTCCAAATGGATTTTGTCCATTCCATAAATTGCTCTTTAGTAATAGTATTTCCCTTTTCGATTTTTTCTCTTTTATAGTCACCTTTTGAAAACACTAAAATATATTCGTGAACGTCTCTAAGGATAGGATTTGCTGCACTTTGCCAACTTCCCCAAGCTGTTGAAGGACTTGCGCTTGCTGCTTTATTCCAAATGATTTCGCCTCTCATATTAAAGCCAATAGCAAGCATCATTTTTGAAATGTAATCAGACAATGGTATATATGGTTTTCGTCCAAGGTTAGCAACATTAATGCAAGCACGGCCTCCATTAATAAGGACTCTGTATGTTTCTTTAAAAGCATTTTTTAATAATTTAAGATATTCACTCAGTGAAAGATCATCGTCATATTCTTTAGTCACATTATAAGGAGGAGAAGTAATCATTAAATGAATAGAGTTGTCTGGCAACTCTTTCATATTCTCAGCAGAACCAAGAATAAGTGTATTTAAGAGTTTGTCAGGTAATTTATTTTCTGATTTATCCGTAATCTCCTTGCTTTCGATAGTTGAATACAATTTTGAATTGTAAAACTTAGAACTATCGTGATTGATTCTTCCGTTAGTTCCAAAAGCACTGGTAGTTGTTCCATTCTTTCTAACTACTGTTGTTCCCATAATTCAACCCATCTTTTAAAAGGTTTAAAATCCACTGTTTCTTTCTTCCAATTAATAGGAATTGATAAAGTGTTTTTATGTTGAAGTAACTCTTGGATCGCTTTACCACTCATTTCAACACCCCTTGGATTAGTTCCTGCCTTTGGCAGTTTTATGTATGCTTCTCTACCTATATTTTCTAACATTTCAAATTGTGTTTCTTTTGGAATGTAATAAAAACCGCCACCATTATCCCAATTAATTTGTACAAAAATCATGTCGCAAGAGGGTACGTATTTTTCACTAAACTCTTTTGATTTTTCAGCATCAACAGTCCAAATAAGTTTTACACCACTTGGATTTTTTCCTGTAATGGTTTTTATTGAAATAGGATTATTATGAACTTCAACATCCACTTCTGCTTCAGTAATTGGGATTTCTGTCTTAACATTTATTTCACCAAATTTGTAAATAAATAAAGCAACGATAATTTTTTCTCTAACAGAACCGACTTCCATACCAACTTTACCTGCTCTTGAGCTTTCCAACTCTGCAAGGTGAAATAATTTGGGGAGTTTGTTTTGAATTTTTGCAACTAATTCTTTATCATAAAAAATCTCTTTAATTTTTTCAATCATTTTTTGTCAAACTTTGTTTCTGTTGATTCTATACTTTTTTGTTACAAAGATAAGCTGAATTCAAGTTCGAAGTGCAACAAATATAAAAATATTTCAATGTCAATAATAATATTTTTTACACCAATCAGTATGTAAATGCGCTATCTTAAAGAATAAAATGTATACTTTGAACGGGCATAATTTACTCACAATAATTATTTTTTTAAAGGCGTTCGTGAGATCCCTGCCCGACTGTGTCATTCAGGCTGGGCTTCGCTAAGTTGCGTTTTATTAACCCACCGAAATACGAATTTCGTAGTTCGTAAGTTCGTATCTCTTTCGTACTTCGTTGGGATTAGTAAAGAATGTCAACTAATACCTGTTTGCAGTATAGAGGTTAAAAATCAAGCCCCAGGGAAAAATAAAAAACATTGGGTAAAACAATACCGTCTTCAACACCCCAAGCCCAATCTGCCCTGATAAAATAACCCAGCAGCTTTGTACGAAGTCCAACCCCATAACCCTCTACAATAGGTTCTCTTTGTGTGTTGATGGTAACGGTTATGGGTCCCTGGTGAATTATCTGTGTGAACAATGCATTTTTGTCAGAATACGGATTGCTTCCGGTCCATGCAGTCCCGATATCCCCAAAACCCACAATCTGGAAGTTATTAA
>JBBAAT010000002.1:0-30138 GCA_041658145.1 Bacteroidales bacterium
CCGTCTTTATCAATAGTTGAACGGTCGCCGGGTATATACCAGCCGTTTTTGAATTTGCCTTTATAAGTTTCTTCATTTTTCCAATAAGTTCTCATCATAGAAGGCCAGCCGGGTTTAATTGCAATAAGTCCTATCTTTCCTTCTTCTTTAATAGGTTCATAAGTTTCCGGATCTATAATTGTTGCTGTAATTCCCGGAAATGGTTTTCCCATAGAGCCGGGTTTGATTTTCATTCCGGGATAATTAGAAATCATTATTGAACCGGTTTCTGTTTGCCAGTAACTATCATGAAATTGTTTTCCAAAAACCTTATCCGACCAAACAACAGCTTCGGCATTAAGCGGTTCGCCAACACTTACCAAATGCCGTAAAGAAGACAGGTTAAACTTTTTAATAATTTCATCTCCTGCTTTCATCAAAGAACGAATTGCAGTTGGAGCGGAATACCAAACAGTGATTTTGTATTTTTCGATAAACTTATACCATGCTTCGGCAGAGAATCCACTATCAAGTACGCACTGAGTAACTCCTGTGCTGAAAGCGCCTATTATTCCATAAGATGTTCCTGTTACCCAGCCGGGGTCGGCAGTGCACCAGTAAATATCATTTTCCTGGATGTCTAAAACCCACCTGGCAGTGAGGTATTGAGAAATAAGTGAGTAATGAACATGTTTTACTCCCTTAGGTTGTCCTGTTGTTCCTGAAGTATAATGAAGTATTGATGGAGATTCTGCTTTTGTCGGGAAAACATCAAAGTTTTCTATCTGTGTAGCTTCTTCCAATGAAAAAGCAATCTCTCTTTCACGAAGAGGATATTTCCCATCATAATCAACAAGAATAATATGTTTCAGAAAAGGCATCTTATCAACAATCTTTCTCACTTTTGCAATATGCTTTTTCTGGGTAATAATGGCAGAAGTTTCAGCATTTTCTAATCTGACTAATAAAGATTCATCTCCAAAAGCCGAGAAAAGCGGCTGAGCTATTGCCCCAATTTTCAATATTCCCAATAAACCAATATAGAGTTCGGGAATTTTATCCATAAAGAGACAAACTCTGTCTTCATTTTTAATTCCTAAATTTCTGAGAAAAGCTCCAATGGTGTTGCTTGCTAAACGAATGTCATTATATGTGTATTTTTTTTCCACCCCGCCGAGTCCTTCCCACAAAAGAGCCGTTTTATTGGCTTTGCCCATCTGGCAAATTCTATCTGAGCAATACCAGCCAATGTTAATTACATCACCTTCTTTGTAACCAAGTTCTTTTTCTGAAATCGACCAATTAAAATTCTTTAATCTTTCATCATAATTTCCAATATTTGACATAAATTTTCCCCTTTCTATTTTTCTAATATTATTATTGCATTAACAACATTTTTTATGTGTGATAAAGAAACATGAATATTATTGATTAACTGTTTCTCAGTAAATTCTTTTGTTTTTCCATGTAAAATAACTTCAGGTTTACCAAGTTCATTATTCAAAATTTCTATTTCATTAAAAGCCATCCCGTTTCTCCAACCTGTTCCTATCGCTTTGAAAAAAGCTTCCTTTGCCGCAAAACGAACGGCGTAATGTTGTGCTTTATTTTTTTTTGATTCACAATATTCGACTTCCCTCTCAGTAAAAATCTTTTCCCTGAAGCCACTACTCTTTGCAATCTGTTTCTCCACTCTGTCAACTTCAATTATATCAATACCGGTTCCGAAAATCAAGATATTATTTTTAAAAAATTAATGATTGGACAAACCTACATGAATTTTCGAAAATACACAAATACAAAATGAAAATTCTGTATGGTTCTCCGCCAAATGTCGGACAAGCCTCTGACCTTTAAAAAAACAAAACAATTTACAGAGGAAATATTAAAAAAAAAATTAAATTAACCCTTGTTTATGTTTTTCGCCGATTACTTTGAGCATATCCTGAGTCATGGCATCCAGATCATAGCGGGGTTTCCATCCCCATTCTTCGCGGGCAGCAGTGTCGTCAACTGAATCGGGCCACGAATCGGCAATTGCCTGACGGAAATCGGGTTTATAATCGATAGTAAAGCTTGGCATATATTTTTTAATGTTTTCGGCCATTTCTTTTACTGAGAAACTCATAGCGCCCACATTGAAATCGGAGTGATGAATGAGTTTTGAATAATCGGCATGCATAAGGTCAATGGTTGCTTTGAGGCAGTCGGGCATATACATCATCGGAAGACGGGTGTCTTCGTTAACAAAGCAAGTATATTTTCCGTATTTAACTGCGTCATAATAAATAGCCACAGCATAATCGGTTGTGCCGCCTCCGGGGAGGGTTTCGTTGCTAATGATACCTGGGTAACGCAATCCGCGGACATCAAGATTATATTTTTTTACATAGTAATCACCAACCAGTTCGCCTGCAACTTTTGTGATACCATACATGGTTGAGGGATGCAGAACGGTTTCCTGTGGAGCACAATCGATGGGAGTTCCGGGACCGAAAACGGCGATCGAACTGGGAATCAACACCTGTTGCATCTTATATTCGCGAGCTACTTCAAGTACATTAATAAGTCCGTTTATATTTACATTCCATGCGAGCATTGGGTTCTGTTCACCGGTTGCCGACAATATGGCAGCCAGATTGATGATAATGTTTACGTTATATTTTTTAATCAATGGAACAATAGCGTTTCTATCAAGAATATCAATCATTTCAAAAGGTCCTGAATTTTGTAATTTTTCAGATACTGCATTTTTTTTATCCGAAGCGATTACATTTTCTCCGCCATATAATTTTCTAAGTTCCATTGTCAGTTCCGAACCTATCTGCCCGAGCGCCCCAACAATAAGTATTTTTTTCATGTTTATTTTTTCTGAAGGCTCTCAAAGATTTTCGACATATTCATTACTTCATTAGAAGCGTATTTACCTGCTTTTAATTTGTCTTGTATTTCAGCGAACGCATTGATAGTATATTTCACATCATCCATTGTATGAACTGCCGTGGGTATTATTCGCAAAGAAATAACTCCTTTGGGTACTACAGGATAAGTAACTATTGAACAAAAAACATTATAGTTTTCACGAAGATCAAAAGAGAGATTTACTGCTTCAGGAATTCCGCCAAACATGCGAACAGGAGTAACCGGGGATTCGGTATTACTAAGATCAAAGCCTTTTTCAATAAGTCCGCTTTGTAAAGCATTTACAATCTTCCAAAGATTTTCTCTAAGTTCAGGATGTTTTCTGATCATATCAAGGCGTTTCAATGCTCCAATAACAATAGGCATAGGGAGTGATTTTGCATAAATCTGAGACCGCATATTGAAGCGCAGATATTTTACGACTTCCTTTTTGCTCGCAATAAAGCCGCCAATGCTTGCCATTGATTTTGCAAAAGCGCCAAAAAGTAAATCTATCCCATCCTGGCAACCCTGATATTGTCCTGTACCCGCACCGGTTTCTCCCATTGTACCAAAGCCATGTGCATCATCAACGAGCAACCGGAAATTATATTTCTTTTTCAAGCCGACAATATCTTTTATTTTGCCAAGGTTTCCGGTCATTCCATATACACCTTCGGTGATCACAAGGATAGCGCCGCCGGTTTCTTCAATAATTTTTGTGGCTCTTTGCAGTTGTTTTTCGCAACTCTCCATATCATTATGCTTGTAAACAAAACGTTTCCCGATATGCAGCCGCATTCCGTCAATAATGCATGCATGGGCTTCGGCATCGTAAACGATGACGTCTTTTCTGTCAACAAGACTATCAATGATGGAGATCATACCAAGGTATCCATAGTTCAGTAGGTAGGAATCTTCTTTTCCAACAAATTCAGCAAGTTCTTTTTCAAGTTGTTCATGATATTTGGTATGCCCCGACATCATGCGGGCGCCCATCGGGTATGCCATTCCCCAATCACGGGCAGCATCAGCATCCACTTTTCTTACTTCGGGATGATTTGCTAACCCAAGGTAATTGTTCAAGCTCCAGACAAGGCGTTCTTTACCCATAAATTTCATGTGAGGACCTATTTCGCCTTCGAGTTTAGGAAACATGAAATAGCCATCTGCATGCTCCGACCACATTCCAAATGGTCCCGGTTTCTGAAGTATTTTATCAAAAAGATCCATAATAATAATGTTTTGAAATTGCAAAATTTAATTTGACTACAAAACTATAAACTTTTTAAATAGTGTTTGCACGAAAAGTTCATTTTCTTCGTTACGCTTGCGGAAAAAACCGTCATTTATACAGATAAACTCCGCTTTTTTATCGCTGTGCAAGCCTCGAAACTGAACTTTTCGCATCAAACACGAGTTTCCGCACAGACACTAAATATGTTTAAATTAACTTTTAAACAAATTTCAGTTAAAAATTATTGCCGGATGTTGGTAAAAAATCAGTTATTTTGTGAAATCAAACAAAAAGAAATGGATAAGAATATTGTTGTTTTCAATACCTTAACGAGGAAAAAAGAAAAATTCAAACCGTTAAATCCTCCGTCAATCGGCATGTATGTGTGTGGTCCCACAGTTTATGGCGATCCTCACCTGGGGCATGCACGTCCAGCCATTGCATTCGACCTGGTTTTTCGCTATTTGAAACATACTGGATATAAAGTCCGCTATGTGCGGAATGTAACGGATGTGGGTCATCTGGAAAGTGATGCTGACGAAGGTGAAGACAAGATCGAAAAAAAAGCGCGGCTCGAACAACTTGAACCGATGGAAGTAGCGCAGTATTACCTTGACCGATACCATCTTTTCATGGATCAGCTGAATGTTCTTCGGCCCAGTATTGAACCACGCGCATCAGGTCACATCATTGAGCAAATTGCAATGGCAAAAAAAATACTGGATGCTGGAATGGCTTATGAAGTAAATGGTTCTGTTTATTTTGACGTTGAAAAATACAACACAAAACATAACTATGGTAAGCTTTCCGGTAGAGTATTAGAAGATCTGATAGCTAATACACGCAATTTGGAAGGACAGGATGAAAAGAAAAATCCCTGCGATTTTGCGTTATGGAAAAAGGCATCGCCGGAACACATTATGCACTGGCCCTCGCCCTGGAGTGAAGGTTTTCCAGGATGGCACCTGGAGTGTTCGGCTATGAGTATCAAATACCTTGGAGAACAATTTGATATTCACGGTGGCGGAATGGATCTTCTTTTCCCACATCACGAATGTGAAATTGCTCAGTCAGTTGCTGCCAATGGCAAGGAATCTGTGAAGTACTGGCTTCATAATAACATGGTTACCATCAATGGGCAGAAGATGGGAAAATCGCTCGGGAACTTTATTACATTAAATGAGTTTTTCACAGGCACACATAAATCATTGACTAAAGCGTACAGCCCAATGACCATACGCTTTTTCATTTTGCAGGCGCATTACCGCAGTACTCTTGATTTTTCAAATGAAGCGTTACAGGCTGCAGAGAAGGGATTGAAGAAGCTTATACAGGGAATGGAAACATTGAAAAAAATTAAACCATCTTCTAATTCAAGTGTTGATATTTCCAAACTTCAGTTGGATTGTTATCATGCTTTAAATGATGATTTTAACAGCCCGATCGTGATTTCAAATTTATTTGAGGCTGCAAGAATCATTAATTCAGCCAATGACGGGAAAGAAACATTGACTGCTGCTAATATTGAATTATTGAAAAAACTGTTTAATGATTTTGCTTTTGATATATTAGGATTGCATGATGATACAGCCTTTTCGGGTAATGATCTTACGGAAGGCCTGATGGAATTGATACTTTCATTACGCCAGAATGCTAAGGTTAATAAAGATTTTGCGACATCTGATAAAATCCGCGACGAACTTACCAAACTGGGCATAGCTGTAAAAGATACGAAGGATGGAACTGTTTGGAATGTTTAAAATTCGACTGTTCGATTGTTCAAATATTCGATTATTCAATTGTTTAATTGTTTTTCCTGAATAAATGAATTCTGAAAACTTTGATGTAATAATTGTCGGAGCAGGTCCTTCGGGTTGCGCCTGCGCATTGACACTAGCCGATACTGATTTAAAGATTGCGGTTTTGGATAAAGCAGTATCTCCGCGGGAAAAAATTTGCGGTGATGCTTTAAGCAAAGATGTGATCAATCAGTTAGATAAACTGCCCCATGGAATAAAGACTGCATTTGAAAAAATTGAAAAAAAAATTATTTCATCCGGAGTACGATTTTATTCACCCAAGAATGAATGTCTGGAAATATCATTTGAAAGACAAGAGAAAAAGAATATTTCCGGATATGTATGCAAACGCTGGTATTTTGATGAAGTGTTAATAAACAGCTTAACGGAATATAAAAACATTAATTTATTTGAAAATTGCGAAGTCAAAGATGTAAAAGTAAATGATGATGAAGTAACTGTATTTTCTGATTCAAAAATATTTAAGACAAAGATTATTGCGGGAGCCGATGGGGCAAATTCGATAATAGCAAAAAAACTTTCGCAAATAAAAAAAGACAACAGATATCAATGCCTTGGTTTGCGTAGCTATTATGAAAATGTGACCGGATTTAGTTCCGGAAATTTTATTGAACTCCATTTTTATGAAGATATATTGCCTGGATATCTGTGGCTTTTCCCGATGGCTGATAACATCGCAAATGTAGGAATTGGAATGTTAGCAAGCGATGTGTCAGAAAAAAAGATAAACCTGAAGAGCAGGATAGAGCAATTTATCAATGAACATCCCAATATTTCCCCGCGTTTTAAAAATGCAAAACAATGCGGAAAATTTGAGGCATCGTGGATTCCGCTTGGATCAATTAAAAGAAAAATTTCGGGTGAAAGATATTTGCTGCTTGGTGATGCGGCATCGCTTGTTGATCCTTTTACCGGCGAAGGTATTGGGAATGCATTGCGCAGCGGGAGGGTAGCAGCAGAACATATCAGAAAATGTTTTGAGGCTGATATGTTTTCCGATAATTTTAACAAAGCTTATGATAATGAGATTTACCGCAGGATGTGGAAAGAATTAAAACTAAGCCGCTCTTTGCAGAAACTATTTAACCATCCGTGGCTTATCAATTATGCTGTACGAAAAGCAAATCGCAATGAACATTTCAAGGAACTTATTTCCGATGCTATGCAAAATATGGATATAAAAAAACGATTGCTCCGGCCATATTTGCTTTATAAAACATTTATCAGGTGATGCTACGCAAACAGGATACGTCATTGCGAGGGAGGTACGACCGAAGCAATCTATTAACACACAATGATTAGATTGCTTCATCTGTCAACTGACGGATTCGCAATGACGACTTTATATATAAGCACTAATTATAACAATATACTTTTTTGAGCAACAATAAATATTTCCGCAAAAAATCAATCGCACATATCCTCAAACATGCGGATATGGAGAGCGAAGGTCATAAGTTAAAGAGGAACCTTAATGTGCGTGACCTCACAGCTCTTGGCATTGCAGCTATTGTTGGGGCGGGGATATTTAGCACCATCGGCACAGCAGCATCGCACGGAGGGCCTGCTGTTTCTCTTTTATTCGTATTTACGGCAATTGCATGCGGTTTCTCAGCATTATGTTATGCTGAGTTTGCTTCGCGCATTCCGATTAGCGGAAGCGCTTACACTTATGCTTACGCAAGTTTTGGAGAATTGATCGCATGGATAATAGGTTGGGATCTTATTATGGAATATGCAGTGGGCAATATCGCTGTGGCTATTTCATGGTCGGATTATTTTATCGGACTTATGAACGGACTTGGACTTTCAATACCTGAATATTTGTCAACGGATTTTCTCACAGCATCAAGGGGATTTAAAGAAGCAACATTACAAATGGCTTCAGGTACTGCATTTACCGATCTGACACCTGCATTAAAAGAATCCTTTACAGCATGGCAGCATGCTCCTACAGTTGGCGGCATTCGCTTTATAGCTGATATTCCGGCTTTCGGCATTGTTGTGTTCATTACAGGGCTTGTGTATGTGGGCATTACTGAAACCAAGATAGCGAGCAACATCATGGTGATACTGAAACTATTGATATTAATGGTGGTTATAGGTGTCGGCGCTTTTTACGTTACACCTGAGAACTGGTCTCCATTTGCACCAAATGGAATAGGAGGCGTGCTGCGTGGCGTGTCGGGTGTTTTCTTTGCATACATTGGGTTTGATGCCATTTCTACTACAGCAGAAGAATGTAAAAATCCACAGAGAGATCTTCCAAAGTCCATGATGTATTCGTTATTAATATGTACGGTACTATATATCGCAATCAGCCTTATTTTGACCGGAATGGTTAATTATTCGGAATTAGCCGTTGGCGATCCGTTGGCTTATGTGTTCCAGAAATTGCATCTAACGCAGCTTTCAGGCATTATTTCAATAAGCGCTATTATTGCTATGGCGAGTGTGCTGCTGGTTTTCCAGGTAGGGCAACCACGCATTTGGATGAGCATGAGTAGAGACGGTCTTTTACCAAAGAAATTTTCAAAGCTTCATAAAAAATTTAAAACACCTGCATTTTCTACCATAATCACAGGGATACTTGTTGCTATACCGACCTTATTTCTTAATCTTACCGAAGTAACCGATCTTACAAGCATCGGGACTCTCTTTGCATTTGTACTTGTATGCGGAGGTGTGCTGCTTATTGAAAAAGATAAAAACGATAAACAACGAAAAGGTTTTCGTCTGCCATACTACAACAGTAGGTACATCCTGCCTCCCATAGTAATTACGGTTATCGGATTTTTACTTTTTTTTAATTTGGATGGCGTTGTCAACTTCTTTAACATGAACAGCAGCGATGCTTCGCTAAGTTTCTGGGATGTCTTTAAACACAAAATCCCGATGCTCTTTTTTATCGTAATTGCTTCTATTCTTGTTTATTTTGCCATAAAGAAAAAACTCTCACTTATCCCGATTTTAGGGCTACTCACCAATCTTTACCTTATCACGGAACTTGGGATCACCAACTGGCTGCGCTTTCTGATATGGCTGGTGGTAGGGCTGGCGTTATATTTTATTTATGGAAATAAACATAGCAGGCTGAAGAAGGAAATTGAGTAATACTGTGCTTGTAAAAAATTAAATATAAAAATATCAAGACGGTAAAGTGCTAAATTTAAGGAATATACTAATAATTTTGAATGATGGCTATTAAAAATATTTGTTACAAAACTTGCATAGTTTGTAAAAATGATGTATTTTTGTAACAGTTTTATAAAGGTTGTAACCTAAAAACTCGAAAATATGGACGACAGCAATAAAATCATTGGAAAAAATGTAAGTAACCTGAGAGAAAAGATGGGAATAAAGCAGCATGAACTTGCGGAAATGATTGGAGTGAAAAGAGAAATGATAAGTTATTATGAAACCGGAAGCCGGGAAATTCCAATTATTTTACTCGAGAAGTTAGCTGATTTCTTCAGGGTAGATATGGCAGATTTAATGGAAGATAAACCGGAAATTCAAAAAACAAATATTGCTTTCGCTTTCAGGGCAAGCGAGTTTAGCCGAGAAGATTTTGAGAGTATTGCCCATTTTGGAAAAATTGTGAGAAATTATTTTAAACTGAAAGATTTAATCAAGGATTAAAATGAAGTTATTTCTAAAGAAACAAGCTGCATTATTCAGGGATAGAAATGGATTGAACGCTACCGAGCCTATTCAATTTAAAAGTTTGCTAATAAAGCTAAATGTACTCACTTTTTTCAGAACTCTTTCAGAAAATCTTTCGGGAATGGCGTTGAAGATTGACGATGTTTATCGATTTATGATGGTAAATACATCTAAACCCAGGGGCCACCAACATTTTACTATCAGCCATGAACTTTATCATTTGTTTATACAAAATGATTTTAGCTCGGTAACTTGTAAGACAGGGTTATTTAAAAAAAATGACAGTATTGACGAGTATTATGCTGATGTTTTTGCAGCTAATCTATTACTACCGGAAGATGGAGTTTTGGAACATATCCCGGACAATCAATTGTCGAAAGATAAAATTACGATAGAAACCATATTAAAAATAGAACAACTTTATCAGTGTTCAAGAAAAGCTCTATTATATAGGTTAAAAGAATTGAGCCTTATAAGTAGCAACGGATGGGAAAATTTTGATAAACAAGTAAAAATAAATGCTGTTAAACATGGCTATGATGTTAAGCTTTACGAAGGACAAAGAGAGGTCTCCCTTATTGGTGATTATGGGAACATAGCAAAAAGTTTATATGATAAAGATAAAATTTCCGAATCACATTATCTTAACCTAATGGGGGATATCGGCATTGATATTTTGAGGGAGGACATGAAAGATGGGGAAGAATGAGAAGATCATACTTTTAGATGCCGATGTTATAATTCACTTTTATAAGGGAGAGCATATTCTTACCTTAAAAAAAATCTTTCCTGGCAGATTATTCATACTTGATATTGTACTGAACGAATTAAATGGAAATCTCACAACCAAAGAAGTTGTAGATAATTTCCTAAATTTTGGTATTGCCAAAAGAATGGATTTCCCCAACGATAGAAACATAAAAGTTGAATATGCGTTATTGCGAAAAAGGTTTGGAAATGGGGAGAGCGCTTGTATGGCTGTATCCCGATACAATAAGAATATACTTGCAAGCAGCAATTTAAAGGACATTGTAGATTATTGCATAAAATATGGGATTGAATATTTGACTACAATGGACTTTTTGACACATGCATTAAATAATGGAATTTTGTCAGAAAGCGAATGTGATGAATTTATTGATAAAGTAATACTAAAAGGGAGTAAGCTGCCTTGCAGGACTATCAAGGAATATAAAGAAAGATACCGGTAATATTTGAAAAACTAATTCAACTAATGGCATTCGGTATATCTCAAATCGTCAATATACTTTTTTATAATAGTTGCCAAATTTGAGGTATAATGCGTAATTTTTATCCTGTCCTTTAAAATATCAAATCCATACTGATCCATAATTTCCCCAATAGAAGAATTTAGGAAGGAACTTGATATCGTGGTGATGCCTTCAAATGAAAGCAGAACAGTATCAGCACTAGCTAAAGAAGAATCTATAGCTATTTTCAGGTTTAACCCGTCAATATTTGATAAGGTTCCTGAAGTTATTTCCTTAATTACAATTTTTTCGGTTTTCATATTAGAGGACTGCAAAGATAATCATAAAATTATTAATTCATCAGTTAATTCTTCCTCTTTTTTCGGAAGATTACGAGTATCAAAGTATATTACGACAGAAGTACCGAAAAAGTTACCTTTTAGTAAAGAAGTTTTTATTTCACCATTATTCAAAAGCCAATACAAAACATTATTGCTTATAATTAACATTTTACTTTTTAAACTTTTAATATTTGAAAAAATATTATCCCATCCAAAACCCCTATTGTGAGGCTTTGACAAGGTGGAAAACCTTATCTCAAAGGATTTGATTAAAGCAGATAAATTATCAATTATTGGTTCACCTTTTTGCTTAAAGTAATGGTTAACCTTATGAGGGATTCCTATCCCAAAATCGCAAACACAGGTAATAATCTCATTTCTACTAGAATTAAATTGGGTAAAAGTATATCCGGGTATTTTTGACTCAGAATGATCAAATACATTATTCATCAATTCTGCAAGAGATAAGCTCAACGCAAATAAACTTTTCTCATCAAAATGGTTATTTTCAAAATATGCCTGTGCTTGTTGCGGATAAATGCTTGTTGCCGTTTGTTCGATACGCCAGAGCGGGAGTGTTTTAGGGTTTGTTGGTTCAGGGAAATTATTGATGTTTTCTTTTTTACAGAATTGATCGAAGTGAAATGATTCAAGGTAAGCCTTAATAGCTTCTGGAATTTTTATAAGCTTTACAGTAAAACCTTTAGCCTGATATTCGTGAATTAAACAGGCAAGTGGAGCAATATGATAAGGTTTCAAAAAGCGGCAATGCTGAAAATCAAATTTAATTAGCTTGGCAGGGAACTGCCGTGTATCAAGCTTGTTAACGCGATTATTATTTATCCATGTTGTATGCGATTCAATGGAATTAAAATCGATTACAAAAATGGTTTTTGCATTGTCTTTGCTCATATCGAATTTAGGATTATCAATTTATCAAGTTCCAATATGTAGTTATCAATAATTTGAATTTTCTTATCTGTATGTTTTTTCAGGATTTGCATTATAAAACTTCATTTATACTATATGGGTTTATTTGACCGGAATTCCATTTAGAAATTTTCTTGTCAACTTTTTCAATTGTAATTAATCCGTCTATTTTTAATTCAATTTTATTCCCAATTTTTTCTGAAAAAACAGTAACTATTTTTTTTAGATTTTCTATGATATGGTCTCTAAGGATGATTTGTGACTTTTTAAACATTAAACGTCTGTATATAGAATAATAACCGGAAAAATATTTTTCATAACCGCCTCTATGATGCCAATAAAACATTTTGCTTTTTTTCCATAACTCAAGATCATGTATTTTCTGATGTTCCATTGAGTCGTATCCTGGTTTACCATAAAGAGGATTTTTTATGAAATTCAACATTGGAGATTGCTTTCCTAATGCTTTAAACTCGGCCAGAAATTCTAGGTGCTTATTTTTCCCACCTAATTCTTTCGGAAAATCAATAATAAAACATTTTTTTCTTGGGATTTTTATTGGTTCCGTGATTTTTAATTGTGCAGCAGCATCATCAGGAATTATTTGAAAAATATAATCGTCATCAATTTTTATTTCTGTTCCGTATACATTTTCTAAAGAATAAAATTCTATACCATTTAAATCGGTTTGAGTTACTAATTCAAGTACAATAAAACCACGATGGACCATGATGCCTGCTATATATTGAATTGATTTTAAAATTACATCATCAAGATCATCATTATAGGAACTTTGGTTGGAAGGAAGGAATTCTTTGAGAAGTTGTTCGATGTCATGGTTTTCAGGTACTAGAGAGCAATTTACTATTTCATGAGATGAACCATAGACACGAACTATGGTTTGATACAAGTCTTGCATCAACATGTCAGAATTAAGCTCTGTTTCAGTATGAATATTGGTATAGTAGCTTTTGGAAATCCTATCTGTTTTAGAAACCGCCATATTTTTTTGGATTTGGATTATTAATATGCCTACACCATTGTTTAAATAATTCTCTTCGAAGTAATTTAGTTGCATCTTTTGATTCAACAAAAGTGAAAAGATATATCTCAATAAAAAGTTCGGCTACATCATAAAAACTTGGAAAGTAAGAATCTCTAATAAATTGACTTACGAGCCAATCTTCAACATCTGCGGATTTTAATTTTAATTTTTGGGTAACCTCAGATAATACGCCTTCCCTTTGATGCTTTTCGGTATAATTTACTCCAACACCATACAAATTACCTTTATAGTACTCGTAATAATTCACTAATAAATCGATGTTTTCTTTTTCTGGAAGAAAGTCTTTATCCCAAGCGTCCTTGGTGCTTATCCAAAAGTCTTCATTTTTATAAATTACTGAGTATATGTATGCGTACCCACTCAGTTCCATCAAATCAATTAATGTCTGGTAGGAAATATTTTGAGGCATGGAGTAATCCTTGAATATTTTATTGAGATTTCCGAAGGCTTTTAATGCAGATTTTAGGAAAGCAGGGAAATAAATTTTAAAATGAACTAAATCATTTTCGTAAAAACAGATATTGATATGATCAGATAATATGGAATAAGATTGAGCAAATACATCAGGAAATTGGTTGTTCCATTTTAATAAGGAAAGTTTTTCAATGTTAAGTGAAATAATAGAAATGCATTCTTGTTCATATTTTTTGATTTGTGCTTCGATTGTTTCAAAGTCCGGTTTTACCCATTTAAATTCACCTTTACAAATCTCTAGTTTATCAATATCAATGAATGTGTGTTTAAGCTGGCCAATACGAAACCGAATTTTGCTGATAATCTCTATTCCTATATGAGTTGTGAATGATGCAAGCAAAGGATTTTTTTTATTATTAAAATGTATAGCTAATTCTAGCAGGAATTTGTCAAATGAATTTATTGCCTCTTTTATTTTTTCCGTAATTTTTATTAAGTACTCAGCTGTTAATAATTGCTTGAAATACCAATCAGGTGTAATGCGTTTTCCTTCAACATAAATTTCATTTGATACAAAATTTCTGTAATTATTTAAGAATTCATATAATTCAGAAATAAAATCAGTTAAATAAATTGAATCTTTTTTTTGCCAATTTATTTTTTCATATTCCGTATTTATTTTTGTTGAATCAAATTGGGTTGCTCTACTTAATATACCAATTTGGAATTTTAATAATGCATAACAATAAGTTTCGATACTGCTTAATTCATGTTTCCAATCCTCATAATTTTGAATCTCCTGATCCGTTGTTATATCTGAACTTAATACTTTTAAATTTTGTAAAAGTTTATTTAATAATATTTGACTTGTTCTGATGTCGGTACTATAACCTAATGAATCAAAAATTGGATGGAACATGAAAATAATGTCAGTTAAAACATGAACCTGGCCTTTATTGGAAACAAGTGATTCAGTTCCTTTTGAAATACTTTCAATTATTCTTTCTTCCAGCCAATACTGATTTTGTTTCTCCTTAGGTTGAATATAAGTGCCAGTGTTTTTAGATAAGCCCCTATAAGTCATATCACTTTCAAAATATGAAATGTGATTGTAGATTTTAGGGAACCATAAACTATCCACCGGAATCTTTGGTTTTTGAGATAAATAATACCTTAGGATATGAAGTGACTTTTTAATACTTAATTTAAAAGAGGATTCTTTTATATAATCCTGAATACATAATTGAGTTATGAGATTAATATTTTCTGTTGACTGATATGCCCTGATATAATTATTATACTGAAAATTTTTATCATTCCAATAAAGACCTTCGGTTGTGACATTTTTAATATTTTTAGAAATATCAGTAACAATAAGGTTTAATAAATTGTGCGGTTCTAAAAGAGTATATATCCCAATACCGGTTTTTAAAATATTGAAAAGGCTAACTAATGCTAATAAAAATAAAGTGAGTAAAATTAAAGTTCCCGGGTAGAAGCCCAAACTAAATGCCAGTAAAACAGTAATTGAAAAAGCCGTTGTGAAAGTAAGTTTCCTAAGATAATCCTGCGTATTCTTCTCTCTTAAAATCAGATTACGGATACTTTCATGTACTTTGGAATATGCAGTACCTATGATAGTTGCTAATACTGGATAAAATAGAGCAAGTATTACGCCTGTTATACTTGCAATAACTGAAATTAATTCAATAATTACATCTATGTCTTTTGGATAAGAAGGTTTAGGAATGAATTGTTGAAATTTAATTATCCAACCAGGAAAAGTTTCAAAATTATTATTCCAAAACAATGAAATAAAAAATTCGATACAATATAAAAAGGTAACAAAAAATATAGCTTTTAAAATACTGCCAACCGTTAGTTTTGCATACCTGATAAATGAAAATGCTTTATATTTTTCTTCGTTAATAATTTCCTTAGCATTATAGGATTTTTTTTTAAAGAAAGAATTTGTCCGTTGTAGTTTGTTTCTAAGGGACCAAAAGTATTTGTGATTATAAATGTTATAAGGAATTTTCATTCACCTTTTTATTTTTACTTAATTTAAAAAAATCAACCAACTTTCTGTATCAACCAATCAATTAGCCCAAAGCGAATGACCATTTCACTGATTTCTTTTTCTCTCCACAGAATAAATTTATCAGGTTCCGGTTCTTCATAATTTTCAATATCAGATTTCGGACTGTGAACAGTAAAATAATATTTGATAAAATCATCATTTTTTACTTCCACTTCTGCTTTCCATGATTTGTATGTATTGAGTGATGATGCAGATTTAATCTGAACAAATATCTTTTCATTGCTTAAAGGATGCAATAAACTAAGGTCAATTGTTTTTAAAGTTCTTCCTAATACTCCTAAACGCTGAAAGCCTGCATTTCGAAAAATTAAGTCAATCAAAACTTCAAAGTCCTGCCAGGTAAGTTTCTGAATTAATAACACGGTGCTTTTTCTAAATGCAGCCAAGTCCTTCTCAAACTGTAAAGCTTCTTTTGATTGCAGACAGAAAATTTTATTCCATGCGTATTCTTCAGCATCAGGAACACAAAGTGTGCTGGGATAAAATTTTGTTTTAAGCAAGGCACCGCTTAGATTGTCTTCCCAAAGAATTTTTCCGTTTATATCTTTATCAGACCAATTACCAATTACCTGTTTGTATTTATTGTTATCCTTGTCAATAACATAGTCGGGTTTTGTTTTACACCACCACATTTTCTGTTGATGAAATGTTATCCAAACAGTGTTTTTATCTGAATGAAAAAAGGAATTGAGCTGTGTCCAAAATATATCTGCTGCACGATTGGCAAAACCTAACTCGGTATACTTACACCAGATATTGTCAAGGTTTTCTGTTAAAAAAAGTGCTTTTGGTATATCACTAAAACCAATACGGATAATGCCTTTCTCTATACATTCATCAGCCCAATCGCTGCCTTCACCTAATTTAATATATAACAAACGAGGGTTCATCTTTTTTAAATTTTTAATTTTTCATACCCCTCCTCACTCATCTCAAATTCAGGCTCATTAGTGAAGAAAGTTAAACGTTTTTTTTAACTTTAAGTTTATTATAAAAAGTAAAAATATGAAAAAAGAAGGTAAAAAAAGAAAAATAATTAAAGAGGAGCTAAAACCGCGCATACAAAAACGGCTGCACATCTGCGCCCTGGAATTGGATTGCCAATTGAATAATAGCGAGGAAAACAATTGCCTTTGCCCAGTAGGGCAAATCCACAAAGCGTTGTGTGATTTTTGGAAACCAACGAGAAGGAATGGTATAAAGAGCGAAACCAATAAATGTAATTGCAACAAACATCCAGCGGACATTTATGAATGGTACAAAATAAGATAAATCCATATTAGAAAAAATCTGTTTAAAAATAAACATAGCAGAAGATAAATTCTGTGTCCGGAAAAACACCCAGGTAAAAACGATAAAATGAAAAGTGATAAACCAACTGATAAATCTGTATATTCCGGGTTTTATTTTTTTCTTTATCCTTTTTCTCAGCTTGCCTGTAAGTATATCATAAGCCATTGCAAGTCCGTGCAGGCCGCCCCACACAATAAATGTAAAACTTGCTCCATGCCAGAACCCGCATAAAATAAATGTTACTATTAAAGAAAAAATGATCCCGGCTTTTCCCCAATTTCTTAATTTCAGCGACATTGGCGTAAACAAGTAATCGCGTAACCACGAAGAAAGGGAAATGTGCCATCGCCTCCAGAAATCCGTGATATTAAGTGCGTGGTAAGGTTTGTTAAAATTGATGCCGATATTGAAGCCCATCAGTCTTGAAATTCCTATTGCTATATCCGTGTATCCTGAAAAATCGAAATAAATCTGCCCTGCAAAAGCGTAGATTGCAATGAGGTTTTCGAAACCCGAATAAGTGCCGGGAGCATCAAATACAAGATTGCAATATTGTGCGATGTAATCTGCTATAATCGCTTTTTTTATCAAACCCTGAAGGATAAGAAAAATGGCATTGCCAACTTTAACATCTTTGATACTGAAATGTTTTCTTGCTTGCGGAAGGATTTGTTTTGCTCTCGTAATAGGGCCTGCAATAAGAAGAGGGAAGAAGGTCATATAAAATACATAATCAAAAAAATGATAGGTTGGCTTTATCTCTTCCCTATACACATCAATGATATAGCTTATGGTTCGAAAGGTATAGAAAGATATTCCCAATGGTATGATAATGTTCAATGTTGTGAAACTGCTTCCGGCCAAAGCTGAAAAGCCTGCCAGAAAAAAGTTGGTATATTTGAAATACACAAGTAGTCCAAGGCTTGCACAAACAGAAATGATCAGGAAAATTCTTTTTCTTATTTTGTCTTTACTTTTGAAAATCAGTATTGCCATAAAATAATCAATAGCAATGGTAAACAACAGGACAAGAAGGAACCAACCGGTTAGTTTATAATAAAAGAATAAACTGAAAGCAATCACGAATAATGTACGAACAGTACGGTTTCTGTATATTGCAGCATAAACCGCAATAAATAAAGTGAAAAACAGCAAAAATGTTCCGCTGTTGAAAGATATCGGATTGCTGATATCAAACGTGAAAAGTTTATATGTGCTGTTTGCAAAATTCATTCTTTACAATCCTTTTGGTGGATGTGGTCCGAGTAATGTCATTGGCGGATGCTTGCTTGCAGGCATGTTCGGATAATTCATCAAAACGGGATACATGCTTTTTTTTACTATAAAAGTTGCTACCGAATCCATCCACATATAGCCTGATTTTCTTGTGGGATGAGCGCCATCTTTAAATCTTTCATAAGTAAGATTCTTTGATGGATAGTATCGACTTGGACCTGCGTTCCGTAAAATCAAATCATTTATGCCTGTGTCTTTTTTCCAATTGGGAGGTCCTATCCAGATGTATTTTCTGTCGCCAACCTGTCTTAAAATGTTTTTAACTAACCTATCGCGGCTCTTGATATCCCTTATAAATAGCTCATTTGCGCCAATTACAAGAATAACATAAGTTGGATTGAACTTATTAATAAAATAAGAAATCGTGTCGCTATTGCCATACCATAGTGTTGACGAGGAATACCAGATCACAGAGTTCATTGTGTGTCCATTCTTTCTGCAATAATCATTTAAGCGGTAACCGAGAGTTTCCAGCATGGAGTCGCCGATCAGCAAAAAGCGTTGGGAGGAGGAATCTATATGCGTTTCCTGTATTTTTGTTTTATCCCGTAAATTCACTTCGAGCATTCCGACAGGAAGTTCAGAAGGTGTAAAGAAATCTTGAATTTCTGATTGTTTGATTTCTGTTTTTAAGATTTGTATTGGTTCGGATCTGTAGGAATAAATTGTCAGCGCGACCATGGTGATAAGCATAATTCCCACAAACTTCAACAGAGGGAAATGTTTACCTGTAGCAGACTTTTTAAAGATTTTTTTGATTTTTTTCATCCAGATCTTCCGGTTCATCATTTCTTCCTGTTTTCTTTTGATTGCGAGAAGAGCCACAGATACATTTCTGTATCAGTGTATGCTTTATTCCAGACATTATGGCCAATATTCGGGTATTCAGTGTAGTTGGGATTTCCTCCGGACTTTTTTATCACAGCAATCATATCGCGTGAGCGTGATGTCATCACTACTTTATCATTGTCTCCATGAAAAGCCCAGATTGGGATGTCCTTGATCAGCGAGGCTTTTGCAGTATCTCCACCACCGCATACAGGAACAGCAGCGGCAAATTTCCAAGGCCAGCGACTTATCGCATCCCATGTTCCGAAACCGCCCATTGATAGTCCGGTGATATAGATTCTGTTTGTATCTATGTTTAATTTTTTTGTGAGTGAATCAAGTAAACGCATAGTTCTTTCGAGGTAGACAGAAGGTTTTTCAGGCTGTATATGGCTTGGAAGGTTCCAGTCCGTTTCCACCCAACTGTATCCGGTAGCGCATTGCGGAACGATCATGTAACAGGGAAATATTTTCCTGTTCAATGGCGATGCAAAATTCAATGCTCCATTTACAAGCTGGCTGTTGTTGTCTTTCCCTTTTTCTCCCGCGCCATGCAGGAAAAGTACGATAGGGTATTTTTTTGTAGTGTCGTTGTATATAGGCCGCATCAGCCGATAATACAGGGTATCGCCGGGTCTGTTGCAGAAATTTTTTTTTTCAAACACACTTTCACTTTGCCCTGCAACTCCGCAAAAGGAGAAAAGTCCTGAAACGCAACATAATAAGAATAATTCTATTTTTGAAAAGATATTTCCCATGATTTATAAATATATGCTGCAAATCTATTTGAAAAAGCGGAAAAGATCCAAAATAAAAATGAAACTTTTTAATTACTCAGTCAGCAGCAAAAATAAAACGCCACAGATTACACGGATTAAATTATGAAAGAATTCATATATAGGAATCTCTAAAAACTCAATCAGAACGTCATTGCGAGGAAGGTACGATCGAAGCAACTTAGCGAAGCCCCGCCTGAATGACACAGTCGGGCAGGGATCTCATGAACACCTTTAAAAATATAATAATTTGTGAATAATCTCAACATTGAAGCACACTACACCTGCCCGACTGCGTCATTCAGGCGGGTAAGATTGCTTCCCATTTCGTTCCTCATGGTTCGCAATGACGATGAGGTTTTTAGAGGTGCCCATATACAAAGACGAAACATATATACTGCAAACGGGATAAATTTGTACATTTTGTCCCGCACATGCAGGATTGAATACAAAAGGATAATTTTATAATCTGTGTAATCTGTGGCTGTGTTTAAGCCGCTGAATAGTTACAAAAAATATTTCAGATAATTTGTTTTATTATTCTGATTTGTTAGTAATTTTACCCGTCTAAAAAAACGAACCATGAAAAAATTATTCGTCACTATCATCGCTGTATTATTTGCTTCTGCATCATTCAGCCAAAAGGTTGAAGAATCACAGGTGCCATCGAATGTAATGAACGCTTTTAAAGCAAGGTTCGCAAATGTAATGGGAGTAAAATGGGAAAAAGAAGATACTGTTTATGCTGCAGAATTTCTGATGAATGAATCGCCCACCGAAGCTGAATTTAACGAAAAAGGCACCTGGCTTAACACCGAATGGGAAATACCTACAGATTATACGCCTCAAGCTATTAAAGATTATGTCAACACAAATTACGCAAAATATAAACTCAGGGAAATTGTTGTAACAGAATTCCCTGTCGATGGCAAATTATATGTTATAGAAATAGCCAAAAAGAAAGATTGCCAAGCATTATATTTTTCCCTGAAGAACGAATTCAAAAAAGCCGTAAAAGAAACCTGCGATAAAGAAAAGAAATGTTGCAAGGGAAAAAAAGCCTCTGATAAAAAAGCTACGGAAGTTAAAAAATAATCAGTTGCACTGCACACCTCTACTAACCTTTATCTTAAGCTTAATACTCTCCTTTATCGGAGGGGATTTTAAGCATTTTCCCAAACTTCAATCCCGACAGCTTCAATATGTTTTGGTAGTTCATGGCGGTGCTGGAAATATCACAAAGAATAATCTTTCCGATTCAACTGCATACAAAGAAAAGCTGAAAGAGGCTCTGGAAAAAGGTTTTGATACCTTGAAAAAAGGAGGAACAAGCCTCGATGCAGTTGTTGTCGTCATTAAAATTCTTGAAGATTCCCCATTATTCAATGCCGGCAAAGGAGCAGTTTTCAACAGCGAAGGAAAAAATGAACTGGATGCCGCAATAATGGATGGGAAAACTCTGAAAGCCGGCGCCGTTGCAGGAGTTACAACTGTTAAAAACCCTATTGTCGCTGCGCGCGCCGTTATGGAAAAGACAATACATGTAATGCTGACAAACGCCGGCGCTGATAAATTCGCTAAAGAACAAGGATTGGATATTGTTGAACCATCATACTTTTTTGATCAGAAAAGATGGGAGCAATACCTGAAAAACAAAGATAAATCGGACATTGGCGACACAAATCCTATTCTTAATAAATATGGTACCGTAGGAGTGGTTGCGCTTGATATATACGGAAATCTTGCAGCGGGTACTTCAACCGGAGGTTTGTCAAATAAAAAATACGGAAGGGTTGGGGACTCCCCAATAATTGGAGCAGGAACGTATGCGAATAATAAAACCTGTGCTGTTTCCTGCACCGGAACGGGTGAATATTTTATCAGAAATGTTGTGGCTTATGATATTTCTGCGTTGATGGAATACAAGGGATGGCCGGTTCAGAAAGCCGCCGAATATGTGATTAATGAAAAATTAAAATCGCAGGGTGGTGATGGCGGACTGATAGCCCTCGACAGTAAAGGAAATTTTGTAATGCCTTTCAATACAGCCGGAATGTTTCGCGGCTACGCTAATTCGAACGGGGAAATAAAAGTGATGCTTTTTAAATAGTTTTTGTTACGAGTTTTATAGTTGTGACAAACCTACATGAATAAAATACACAAACACCTGAATGAAAATTCATGTACGGTTTTCCCGAATCAAGTTCGGGACAGGCTCTCTGACCATTAAAAAAAAATCAATATAATTTACTAAATTTGCCAATCAATTCAATCAAATTGTCCTGCACGTGCGGGATGACTTGAATTTACCCAAAATAATTTGAGAGGAGATCGTAATGCAGAAACTAATACTAATGTTACTCATTCCATTAATTATGGTTTTATATGCATGTCCCAAACCGGAGGAAAAATCTAAGACAGAAAAAGACAAATATATGTTAGAACGGGAAAACATGATAACAGAGCAAATAATAAGACGTGGTGTATCAGATAAATTAGTATTATCTGCAATGCGTAAAGTACCAAGACACGAGTTCGTCCCTGTTAATATGAAATCCCGCGCTTATGAAGACTCACCGATCCCAATAGGAGAAAATCAAACCATATCACAACCATACATAGTAGCAATAATGACCGAACTTCTGGAATTAAAAGGCGGAGAGAAAATACTGGAAATAGGAACAGGTTCAGGCTATCAAGCCGCAATCCTCGCAGAAATCGTCAAGGAAGTCTATACAATAGAGATATTAAAACCCCTGGCGGACAGTGCTGATGAAAGACTTCATAGATTGGGATATAAAAATATAACCGTTAAATATGGTGATGGGTATCAGGGATGGAAAAAACACGCACCATTCGATGGCATTATAGTCACAGCCGCCCCTGACCGCGTACCACAACCATTGATAGATCAATTAAAAGTCGGTGGCAGGATGGTAATACCTGTAGGAAATAAATTCCAGGAGCTTAGACTTATCATAAAAAAGGATAAAGGTGTAACCGAAAAAAGCATAATTTCAGTCAGATTTGTTCCTATGACCGGAAAAGCACAACAAAAAAAATAGCAAGAAATTGCACTTCCTGCCCGCCATCCGCCCAGGTTGACTTTGGCAGGCGGGCGCTTTTTTATGAATAATGCAGGTTAAGTTTTTCCTTTTCTTTCTTCGGCAGTTTTGCTACAACTAAATCATACGAATCATTTATCCATTCTTTTAAAAATTCATCTGGTACAGCGCCATCAATCATCACGGTGTTCCAATGTTTTTTATCCATGTGATAACCCGGAAGTACGCAGGGGTAATGTTCCCTGAGGCCGATTGCTTTTTCAGGATCGCATTTCAGATTAATGGAAAACTCCCCGTCAGTATTTGTAAGGGCAAACATTTTTCCCATCACTTTAAATACAAGTGTTACATCATCAAAAGGAAAACATTCAGTTACTCCTTTTTTTGAAAGACAATATTCCCGGAATTCTTCAATGTTCATTTCTTCAATGCTTAAAATATTTCCTGTATTCTTCCATAGAATTTATATTCATTAGAATATTTTTATCATTTGTTTCAACTTCTGTCCGCCTGAATTTATTAAGCAATTCTCTAAGATCGCGATCTGCTTCATCCAGGGATAAAATATACTTCATAATTTCCTGCCCAAGCAGCACAGGATGCCCTCCTTTACCTTTAAAAACAGGAACCACATAATTATCTTTCATTATTTTTGCTTCCAGATCTTGCAGCAAATCTGTCGAAACAAAAGGGTTGTCAACGTTTTGAATATAACAGCTATTCTTATGATCCAATGCATTTAGTCCCAGCCATAAAGACGACCATCTACCCTTTTCGGGTTTTGGGTTAATAATCAACCGGACTTTATCCATTAAAAGAGGACTTATAATCATTTCGTTTTTTAGCATTTTATTGACAACCAGAATTATTCCGGCAGTGCCAAAGTGTACATATTCCAGGATAATTTTCTCCAAGAAGGTTTTGCCATTTTTATAAGGCAGTAAAGCTTTCCATTGCCCCATTCTGAGTGATAAACCGGCCGAAAGTATAATTACGGGAGCTCCAATATGAGGATAAGGTTTTGTCAAGTTTTATATTATTTATATTATTTTTACAAAATTAAAATTTACGTTTACATATTAACTGATGTTACGCATATATTATTTTTTTATTAGTGTCACTCAGAGCCAGCCATTGCGTGGCCTGTGAGGAAGCGGCTGTGTCGAAGAGTGACTATGTATTGGTCGGGCTTCGACTCGTCCCGAAAGGGGGACGGCTCTGCCTGACCTCTAAATTTTGTATTCATTTATTATGTTTGCGTAACATCACATATTAGCGAAAACGATATGCAAAAAAAAACAGACAATTTTTTAGTTATACCGATTGGGGCGTTATATCACCTGATAGATAGCGATTATAGCGAAAGGAAAGAAATATTCGGAATTCCTGAAGAGTTATTTTTCAAGCCATCGAAGAACGACACGTTTCGCATGAACCGTTATGGGAAGACACTTGAAACGCCAATTGGAGTGGCTGCCGGCCCACATACGCAAATGGCGCAAAACATAATAGCTGCATGGCTTTGCGGCGCAAGATATATTGAATTGAAAACTGTTCAGACGCTTGATGAAATTCATGTTTCCAAACCCTGCATCGACTTGCAGGATGAAGGATACAACTGCGAGTGGTCGCAGGAGCTGAAGATACAAGAGTCCTTTGACGAATATCTGAAAGCATGGATCATTATTCATCTTTTAAAGCATCGGTTTGGTTGGGCTGACAGCGAAGACCTTGGCATGATATTCAACATGAGCGTAGGATACAATATGGAAGGCATCCTGAAAGATAATGTCCAATGGTTCTTCAAAAAGATGAAAGATTGCAGGGAGGAAAAGAATAAATCTATTGAAATATTAAAACAGTATTATCCTGATATTGTAAAAATTGATATCCCTGACAAATTATCCGATAATATCACTCTCTCCACAATGCATGGTTGTCCTCCCGATGAAATTGAAAAAATCGGGTTATACCTTGTCAATGAACTGAAACTGCATACCACCATTAAACTGAATCCTACTTTGCTGGGCGCAGAAAAACTAAGAGACATTTTAAATACAAAACTCGGCTTCAGGACTGAAGTTCCCGATATTGCTTTTGAACACGATCTGAAATATCCGGATGCAATTAAATTAATTAATTCGCTGCAACAAGCATCGGAAAAAAATAATGTTCATTTCGGGTTAAAACTTACCAATACGCTCGAAAGCATGAATAACAGGACTGTCTTTACTCCCGATGAAAAAATGATGTATATGAGCGGACGCGCATTGCATCCCATCAGCATAAATCTTGCAAAAATGTTACAGAAAGATTTTAACGGAACACTTGATATTTCTTTCTGCGCAGGCGCCGATTGTTTTAACCTTTCTGATATACTTGATTGCGGGCTGAAACCGGTAACTGTTTGTTCCGATATTCTGAAACCCGGTGGTTATGGTCGTCTTTCACAATACATGGAAGAACTGAAAAAATGGAAACCTGAAACAAATAATTCCGAATTTCTTAATTCTTACGCTGAAAAAGTTATTTCAGAAAAAGCATACAAACGAGATACATTTCATACTCCTGACATTAAAACCGATAGGAAACTCGGCTATTTTGATTGCATCAACGCTCCATGCGTAAACACGTGCCCGACAAATCAAGATATTCCCGATTATTTGTATTACGCGTCAAAAGGAAATTTTAGCAAGGCATTCAACGTGATCATGAAAAAAAATCCTTTCCCTTCGGTTCTTGGAATGGTATGTGATCACCTTTGCCAGACCAAATGCACACGCATCAATTTTGATGATGCTATATTAATCAGGGAGGTGAAAAGATTTGTAGCGGAACAAGGATTGGAATATAGCGATCTGAATCCGGCAAAGGATAATGGATTTAAAATTTCAATTATCGGGGCAGGACCATCAGGCCTTGCTTGCGCCTATTTTCTAGGGCTTGCAGGTTTTGCTGTTGAAGTATTTGAAACAAAGAATATTGCAGGAGGAATGGTATCTGATGCCATCCCTTCATTCAGGCTGAAAAGAGAAGCATTGCAAAACGACGTCGAAAGAATCAAATCGCTTGGCGTTGATATTCGTTACGGGAATAAAATTGATGCTTCGGCATTTGAAAAAATCCACAAACAGAGTGATTTTATTTACCTTGCAACAGGCGCTCAAAAATTCAAAACCCTTGGCATTGAAGGCGGGCAGTCTGATGGAGTGATGGATGCTTTTGAATTTCTTGCATCTGTAAAAAAAGGACAAAAGGTGGAAACAGGAAAAAATGTTATTGTTGTCGGCGGCGGTAATACCGCTATGGACGTGGCACGCACAGCATTCCGTATAGCTTCGGAAGACAGTAAAGTTGTAGTGCTTTATCGCAGAACAAGAAACGAAATGCCCGCCGATGCGGACGAAATAAAAGCTTTGATAGAAGAAGGAATCGAAATAATTGAACTTGCCGCGCCTGAAAAAATTATCAGTGAGGGCGGAAAAGTTCGTGCATTGCTTTGTTCAAAAATGAAACTCGGGGAAGCCGATGCGTCAGGCAGGGCAAAACCTGTTAAAATAGCAAATTCGGAATTTGAATTGCCGGCTGATACTATCATTCCGGCGCTGGGACAGGATGTTGTTATTGATTTTATCAAACCTGCATTATTAAAAGTGAATCCCGAAACTTATGAAACTGAAATTCCCAATATCTATATTGGAGGCGATGCCATGCGCGGCGCAGCCACTATAGTTAAAGCTGTTGGCGACGGCAGAAAAGTGGCGGCGCAGATCATAAAAAAAGCAGGAGTTGATTTTAATTTTGACCCTGATAAGGAATCAAGAAGACTTGAATACAAAGATTACATAGTTCGCAAATCAAGACGTATCAAGGGAGAGAGCATTTCTGAAACCGAGGCGGATAAAAGAAAGAATTTTGATATAGTTACTTCCGCATTAACAAAAGAACAGGCTGTAAACGAAGGATCCCGATGTTTGCTATGCGATGATGTATGCAGCATCTGTGTTACCGTTTGCCCTAACAGGGCTAATTACACGTATTTTGTGAAACCTTTGACTATTGATATTTCCAAGGCAAAACGCATAGGTTATAGTAATGCTATATCTATTGAATTTTTATATGAATTAGCTGTTAAACAAAAATATCAGGTATTAAACATTGCTGATTTCTGCAACGAATGTGGTAATTGCAATACCTTCTGCCCTACAAGTGGCGCCCCATACAAAGACAAACCAAAATTCTATCTCACGGCAAAAAGCTTCAAGGAGGTTGAAAACGGATTTATGTTGAGTAAGCTAAAAGACAAAACTGTTTTGATTCATAAACTCAATAATGAAATAAGCACTCTTACATTGCAGAACGGCCAGTTTGTTTATGAAACAGAACAAGTAAAAGGTTTTTTTGATGCAAAGGATTTCGTTCTTACAAATGCTGAGTTTTTGAGAGAAGAAATGAAAGAATTTAACTTTGATGATGCAGTGGAAATGTTTGTTTTATTTGATGCAGGGAAAAATCTTTATGAATCTGACTTGTAATTTTTTCTATTTTCGTTCAGCATTAGTTTATACTTTTGCTGTTGAATAGTTACAAAAAAAACAAACAAAAAAAGTATAAAATGAAAAAACCAATTTTGCTTTTCGCAATAATTAGTTCTTTATGTTTTTTGAGCAAAATATCCTACGCTCAAGCCCCTGACTGGCTTTGGGCAAAAAGCGCAGGAGGAACGAGTAGTGATTGTGCAGCTTACGTTGCAGTGGATACTTCAGGGAATACTTATGTAGTAGGAGATTTCACTAGTTCCACTATCACCTTTGGCTCCACTACTTTGACGAATGCTGATAATACAGGTTATACTTATGATATTTTTATTGTTAAATACGATGCCAATGGTAATTTGCTCTGGGCAAAAAGCGCAGGAGGATGGAATGATGATGGGGTGGTTTCTGTTGCAGTGGATGTTTCGGGGAATATATACTTTGCAGGATGGTTTCAAAGTTCCACCATCATTTTTGGCTTCACTACTTTGACAAATGCAGGTCATGCTGATATTTTTCTTGCGAAATACGATGTCAATGGAGATGTGATATGGGCAAAAAGCGCAGGAGGAACGGGTTGGGAGGATTGGGCGAATTCCGTTGCGGTGGATTCTTCAGGGAATACTTATGTGGTAGGAAGTTTTTCAAGTCACACCCTCAGCTTTGGCTTCAATACTTTGACGAATACTGATAGTATAGGTACTACTTCTGATTTGTTTCTTGCGAAATACGATACCTATGGAAATGTGCTTTGGGCAAAAAGTGCAGGTGGAACGAGTGATGATTTGGCGAATTCCGTTGCGGTGGATTCTTCAGGGAATACTTATTTGGCAGGAAGATTTCGTAGCCCCACCATCACCTTTGGCTCCACTACATTGACAAATGCGGGTGTTAATCATGCTGATATTTTTCTTGCGAAATACGATGCCAATGGAAACGTGCTATGGGCAAAAAGCTCAGGTGGAACGGGTAATGATTGGGCGAATTCTGTTGCGGTGGATGCTTCAGGAAATACATACCTAACAGGTGTATTTATAAGCCCCACCATCACCTTTGGCTCCACTACTTTGACGAATGCGAGTTATAATAGTCAAGATATGTTTCTTGCGAAATACGATACAAGTGGGTATGTACTCTGGGCAAAAAGCGCAGGAGGGACATATGATGATGAAGCGTTTTCCATTACGGTGGATGCTTCAGGAAATATTTATTTGGCAGGATATTTTTTTAGTTCAACCATCACCTTTGGCTTCACTGTTTTGACAAATGCGGATAATACTGGTAATACTTCTGATATGTTTCTGACAAAGTTAAGCGCCAGCACCGGAATAAATGAGTTGAGTAACTTGTTAAACATTTCGATTTTTCCAAATCCCGCAATAGATAATCTCACAATCAAAGTCCCACAAAAAGCCACAATAGAAATTTTAAATATAGAAGGGCAAATAATGAAAAGTATAAGTGCCGGTGAAAACCACACAACTATTGATATTTCAGGCTTTGCAAGCGGGATGTATTTTGTGGAGGTGAAAACGGATGAAGGTATTGTAGTGAAAAAGTTTGTGAAGGAATAAAGAACAATTAAACCATTAAACAGTTTAACCATTATAAACTAATATATCATTACCCAAAATAAATAAACATGATCCAAATTGTAAACAAAGTTGTAAATCCCAACATAAGGAAAAAAGCCATTGACCGCTTTCGCGAAAAAGGCATTGTGCTTCCCACATTTGCTCAGATGAGAGATCCCGGGCTTATCCCGGATAAAATAAAAAACAAACTAAAAAATATCGGTTTATGGGAGCTGAATCCATTGAACCTTTTCCGCATTACCTGGAATAACGAACCCAAAGAAAAAGGCGGGTTATATGGAGGCGTGAATTATCTTGAAATCCCAAAAGAAATAACAGGAGTCGATGCACGCATTGTTTTGCTCATCGGAAAATGGTTCCCCACGGGTGCGCATAAAGTGGGTGCCGCTTACGGATGCCTTGCACCACGTATTATCACCGGCGAGTTTGATCCTTCCTATCATAAAGCCGTTTGGCCTTCCACAGGAAACTATTGTCGTGGCGGAGCTTTCGACAGTTACCTGATGGGATGCACGGCTGTTGCCATTCTTCCTGAAGAAATGAGCAAGGAAAGATTTGACTGGCTTAAAGAAATAGGAGCTGAAGTTATTGCAACACCCGGTTGCGAATCGAATGTCAAAGAAATCTATGATGCCTGCTGGGATATCCGCAGGAACAGAAAGGATTGCATTATCTTCAACCAGTTCGATGAATTTGGAAACCCCTGCTGGCACTACAATGTTACAGGCCATGCACTGGAAGAAGTGTACAACAAAATTAAAACGAATAAAAGCAAATTTGCAGGATATGTTTCAGCCACAGGATCCGCAGGTACTATTGCCGCCGGTGATTTTCTCAGGACAAAACATCCGTTTATCAAAGTGACGGCTTCCGAAGCGCTGCAATGTCCCACACTGCTTATGAACGGATTTGGCGGACACCGCATTGAAGGCATAGGCGACAAGCACGTTCCCTGGGTTCATAACATAAAGAATACTGATGTTGTAGTTGCAATTGATGACGAGGATTGCATGAGGATACTCAGATTGTTCAATGAAAAAGAGGGAAAAGATTATCTCAAATCTGCAGGTATTGATACCCATTT
>JBBAAT010000003.1:0-23714 GCA_041658145.1 Bacteroidales bacterium
CCTACTGAAGTAGAATGGGAATTTGCATCATTAGGCTTGATAGGAAATGCCATTTATGAGCGTATAATTGAAAGACGATTATATCCTTGGAACGGCCATGTTATGCGTACTGACATGGATAGGAACTTTGGTGGATTTGTCGCTAACTTCAAGAGAGGAAGAGGCGATAACATGGGTGTTGCCGGCAGTTTAAATGATGCTGCTGACATTCCAGCGCCTGTATTCTCATACTGGCCGAATGACTATGGTTTATATAATATGTCGGGTAATGTAGCCGAATGGGTTATGGATGTTTATAGGCCTCTGTCACCCGAAGATGTTTCTGACTTTAACCCTTATAGAGGTAATGTGTTCATGACTAAAGTAATAGATGATGAAGGCAATATTGCTGAAAAAGACAGCCTTGGCAGAATCAACTGGAGAGATGTAACAAAAGAAGAAGCCGCAGGCAGAAGAAATTACAGGCAGGCTGACAACATTAACTACATTGACGGTGATTTTACATCAAGCATTGCTACAGACTGGTTTGGAACTCCCACAGATTCCTTAAATCCATCGAAAGATATGTATGATTACAGTGTGACATCCATGATCAATGATAAGGTTCGTGTATATAAAGGTGGATCATGGAATGACAGGGCTTATTACCTTGTTGCAGGAACAAGAAGATTCCTCGATCAAAGTTTAGCTACAAATTATCTTGGCTTCAGGTGTGCAATGACACGCGTTGGAAGCCCTATTGGGGGAAGATAAACCATTTGAAGAAATTAATTCAAAACCCCACTTGTCCCGAGTACTCGGGATAAGTGGGGTTTTATAATTTGTTTGGCGTATGCAAGAGAAAATATACTTTTAATGCTAGTCCCGAAATTTCGGGATGAGTTTTTCATTTCAATAACTAATCAATCAAATAATGCAAATTATGACCGTGCATAGTATAACAGAGCTGTATAAATTATTTTTAAAGCATCCAAAGGTATGCACCGACACCAGAAAGATCGAATCAGATTCGTTTTTTTTTGCTCTTAAAGGAGAGAATTTTGATGCAAATCAGTTTGCTTCGCAGGCGCTGGAAAAAGGGTGTGCTTATGCTGTAATTGATGAAGAAGAATATAAAAAAGGAGAACGATATATACTTGTTGACAATGTCCTTCAATCGCTTCAGCAACTTGCAGCATATCACCGGAAGCATTTGAAAATCCCTGTGATAGGGATAACGGGTACCAATGGAAAAACCACTACCAAAGAACTGATACATGCTGTTCTTTCAAAGAAATATAAAACATATTCCACAGAAGGGAATTTTAATAACCACATCGGTGTTCCTCTTACGTTGTTATCAATTCCCTATAATGCAGAATTTGCAATTATTGAAATGGGAGCAAGTCACCCGGGTGAAATACGTGATCTTTGCAAAATAACTTTCCCTGAATATGGTATTATCACAAATATTGGGAAAGCTCATCTTGAAGGTTTCGGAAGCATAGAAGGCGTTGTGTTAACTAAAAAAGAATTGTTCGATGTGGTGCGGTTATCCGGAGGTAAAGTATTTGTGTGCAGGGATAATAACCTTTTAATGGATCTTTCTGAGGGTATAGAGCGAACTACTTACGGCGTTTTCCCTGATTCTGATTGCCGTGGAGATATTTTAGAATGTAATCCGTTACTGAAATTAAAATGGTATTGCCATTCTGAAAAAAAAGAAATTTCTATTTCATCAAACCTGGTTGGTTATTATAATTTCGAGAATGTTCTTGCAGCAATATGCATTGGTGAATATTTTAAAGTTGATCCGGAAGACATAAAAAAAGCAATTGAGAATTATTTCCCTTCCAATAACAGATCGCAGGTAATTAACACCAAAAAAAATCTGATCATTATGGATGCATACAATGCCAACCCAATCAGCATGGATGCCGCTATCAGGAATTTCATACAGGATACTTTCCGGCGAAAATTTGCAATTATTGGTGATATGCTTGAATTAGGTACTGAATCTGTAAAAGAACATGAAAAAATAATAGATTTACTTGGAAATTCAGATTTTGAGCAGGTGATACTGGTGGGGAAAATTTTTTTATCATTAAAAAGTTCTTTTGATTATCCCGTTTTTACTGATGTCTCAGAAGCCTCGGAATGGATTAAGGAGAACAGGCCTGAAGGTTGCAGCATATTGATAAAAGGTTCACGCGGAATAAAGTTGGAAAAACTGTTGGAATTATTATAGTTCCTATTTAGGTATAAAGGTATAGGTTATAAAGGTATAGGGGTGGTAAAAGTTATAGGTCCTTTCTCTATATTATACCTTATACCTTTATTTCCCTATACCTAAATAATTACTTTTATAATTTATTACGAACACTAATTAACAGGATGAACAATTATAAAGTTATTGGAGTAATGTCAGGTACTTCGCTTGACGGAGTGGATATAGCGTATTGTAATTTTTCGGAAGATAACAGCAAATGGTCATACTGTATTGAATATGCGGAAACATTCTCATATAGCGATACATGGAAAGAAACACTTAGTACCCTTGATAATTCGACAGCCTTTCGTTTCGTTAGTGTACACAAAGAGTATGGTCATTTTTTAGGAAAGCTTGTATCTGATTTTATTGCGAAACATCATATATTACCTGATTTTGTTGCTTCACACGGACATACTATTTTCCATCAACCTGATAAACGAATCACATGCCAGATTGGTGATGGCGCTGCAATAGCGGCTGAATGCGGGATTCCTGTTGTATGCGATTTTCGTTCCGTGGATGTTGCGCTTGGAGGGCAGGGTGCGCCGCTCGTTCCGATAGGAGATAAATTTCTTTTTCCTGATTTTGATTACTGCCTGAATCTGGGTGGTTTTGCAAATATTTCTTATGAATGTAATGCAAAAAGAATCGCTTTTGACATCAGCCCTGTAAATATTGTGCTGAACAGAATAGCTGAAAATTCAGGGAAAGCTTATGATGATAATGGAAATTTAGCTTCTGCCGGATATGTGAACAGGGAATTACTCAATATGCTTAATGATCTTGAGTATTATAAAAAAATTCATCCCAAATCGCTTGGAAAAGAATGGGTGATGCAATATTTCAATCCTTTAATTGATAAATTCAATTTGCCTGATGAAGACAAGCTTTGTACAATATGTGAACATATCGCGTTTCAAATTGCCTCAGTAGTCAACCCGGCAGAGAACAAGAATATGTTGGTAACCGGAGGGGGCGCTTATAATTCATTTTTGATAGTAAGACTGGAAGAATATTGTAAATGTAAAATTATAATTCCGGATGCAAAAACCATCGAATATAAAGAAGCCTTAATTTTTGCATTTCTGGGTGTTTTGAGAATGAATAACAAAAATAACAGCCTTAGTTCCGTTACGGGAGCTACAAGAGATAATATAAGTGGCGCTGTTTATTTGTCCTAATGTTATTTGGTGTCTATCAATCGTTCAATTGTTTTGATAAATTCTCTCGCCATAGGTATTATATCTTCTACCGTTTCTTTATCATACAATATATAATCGTCATAATCGCCTGTTTGCCTTTTGTCATAAAGGTTAGTGAAAAACTTGCCTAAGTCTCTCGAAATTAAACCTGTTTGAACATAATGTAATCCGAACATTTGTCTCACACCTTTGTGGGTTTGACTGCTAATCGCATTTCTTAACAACAATCCACTCACGGCATAGTAACAAGCATAATAAATCCTATTTACTGCTGCATTCCAGAATCCATTTGAAATAAGAGATTCTGCTTCTTTTAATGTATCCTTTGAACGACTTATCCGATAATGAATCAAATCATCTGTATTTCTTGTCATAATTGAATTCCCTCTCTTTTTATAGTATTATAAAACGGAGTTATCTTATGACGCGTTTCCCAATCATTACGTGTAAAAACAATCGGACTTATTATTTTACCTGTATCAAATTCCAAATCATACAATGGGTATTTAATTCTCTTTTCATCAACTATCGAAATCCGGTCTTTGTCAACAAGTATTAATATGTCAATATCTGAATACTTCTTATTATCGCCTCTTGCAAATGAACCATACAATATCACTGTTGCATCAGGCTCTGTAACTGCAACTAATTGCTTTATTTTTATCAATATTTGCTTCTTTCCAATCATGTCCAAATATACATTTTTTTTTGCATAATTGCATTAAAAGCAAAAATAAACAAATAAATCCAAATGAATTTTGTTATTATACTGCAAACGGTATTTTACTGTGCATTCATAAAAGGTATAAGGTATAGAAACATTATAATTAAGTATATCCCAATATTTTTTAATTCCATATACCCTATAACTTATTTAACAAATGCACAAATTTATCCTGTTTTTAGTATAATTTTCTGTAAGTTTGTTTTTAATAATAAAAATATTTTATGGAAGAGCTTAACGAAATTCTTGACACCATCTTTATTGGCAACACTATCAGGCAATATTGCTGGTTTGCTTTGATCATCATTATTGGTGTGATTTTTAAAAGATTCATTTCGAAACTTTCGAGTCGTTTGATGTTCAGATTTTTTAAAAAGTATTCGGCTGAAATATCAATCGGGAAATTTTTTGAATACATCCATAAACCCACCAGCCTGTTTTTTCTTCTGGTGTTTGTGTATATTGGATTTTCACAGTTGAGGTTTCCTGAATACTGGCATCTTGCCCCCGGCAATGAATTCGGCATTAGAATGATTATTGAAAAATCTTTTTTGATACTGGTTATTTCATCTCTTTTATGGATATGCCTTAGAATCGTGGATGTTTTCGGCTTCATCATGGTTAAGAGAGCTGAAAAAGCGCCTGGTAAAACAGGTAATCAAATAATTCCTTTTATGATCGAAGTATTAAAAGTTGTTGTTATTATAATAGGTGTTTTTCTCATTCTTGGTACGGTATTCAATCTTAATATCGGAACATTAATTACAGGTCTTGGTATTGGCGGTTTGGCAATTGCATTAGCGGCAAAAGAAACACTTGAAAATCTTATAGGCTCTTTTACAATATTTCTTGATAAACCATTTGCTGTTGGTGATTTTGTAAAAGCAGGTGATGTCAGCGGAGTGGTGGAAAAGATTGGCTTTCGCAGCACCAGATTGCGCACAATTGAACAAAGTTGTGTTACCGTTCCCAATAAAAAAATGGTTGAAGCAGAACTCGACAATCTTTCCTTAAGAACACAGCAAAGAGTTAATTTTACTCTATCTCTCAGATATGACACTTCATCCGAACAGATAAAATATATACTGGAAGATATAAGAAATCTGCTGAACAATCACTCTATGTGCGGGGCAGACAATGTTGTCAGGCTTACAGGTTTTGGTGTGAGCGCTTATGAGATAATGATAATATATTTTGTAAATACTGCCGATTATTTCAAGTATCTGGAGATAAAAGAGGAAATAAATTTTAACATACTTGATATTGTGAAGCGGCATAAGGCAGCATTTGCCTTTAACACAACCACGGTCTGTGTAGAAAAATAATGACCTTTTCTTTTTTATTCAGATGAATACATTTTTATAAAATATTTTCTCTCTTTTCAAGTTATTATATTAACATTGTTATGTTAACATCTTAAATATTCATTCAAAACACCAATATGTGATATTGCCTAATTTTGAAAAAAAATTATAAGATATGTTAGGACTTATTTTGCAAATCACTCAAGCTGCAGGAGCCGTGCAGGATACTGTAACAAAAGTTGCTACAAGTACTCAGACTGAGGTTGAAGGATCTTTATGGAGCATGATAATAGAAAAAGGCGGGACATTAATGATTGTATTAATGACAATAATATTTTTGTTATCTATACTTGCTGTTTATTTTTTCTTCGAAAGGCTGATTGCCATTCAAAAAGCCAGTAAATCAGACATACATTTTTTTAATTCGATTAAAGATCTTATTTATGATGCAAAACTTGATGCGGCAAAGGCTCTATGTAAGTCAACAAACTCTCCGGTTTCGCGTATGGTAGAAAAAGGCCTGGAAAGAATAGGCAAGCCAATAAATGATATTGAAAAAGCGATGGAAAATGTTGGCCGGTTTGAAATTTCCAAGCTGGAAAAAAATCTTAAAATATTGGGTATAGTGGCAGGAATGGCTCCAATGCTGGGTTTTATCGGGACAATACTTGGTGTAATTATAATATTTTTTGATATTTCTCTTTCAAAAAATATTGCCATTGATGTAATTGCAAGCGGTCTTTATGTTAAAATGATTTCAAGCGCTGCCGGTTTGATTGTTGGAACACTTGCTTATGCCGGATATCATTACCTTAATATTTTGCTTGATAAAGTTATTTTCAGATTAGAAGATAGTTCATTGGAATTCATGGATCTGATACAAAAAGAAGCATAATATGAACCTTCGAAGAAATACCAAATATACAGCAGAAGTATATACAGGGTCATTGAATGACATCATGTTTTTTTTATTATTATTCTTTTTGATCGTTTCTACACTTGCAAGCCCTTCTGTTGTTAAATTGTTGTTGCCGCAAACAAAGACATCACAAGCCATTACGAAACCTCAGATTTCATTGGCTGTAACAAATGAGAAAAAATATTATATTAATAATAAAGAGGTACCTATGTCCCAATTGGAAGTTGAGCTGAAGAAAGCGACAGAGAATAATAATGAACCTCTTGTTATTTTAAGGTTTGATAAGGCTCTTACCGTTCAGGATCTTGTAGATGTTCTCCAGATAGGCAGTAATCTCAAAATAAAAATGGTTCTTGCCACTCAGTCTTTAACAAATTCGCAATGACAAACGATATCGAAAATACCGATAAAAGACTTGCTTTGGCTTTTACTTTAGGCTTTCATGCCCTTATATTTTTATTTTTATTTTTTGTTATTTTCAAAACACCTATTCCCCCATATCCTGAATTTGGCGGAGGTTCCGGGCTTGAAGTAAACTTCGGAAATTCAGAGCAAGGCTTCGGTGATAATCAATCTGAACAACTTGTTCCGATCGAAACACAGAATTTGTCTGGTGATAATAATGATAATTACATTACACAAGATCAGGATCCGACAACAACCATCAATTCCAAAAATAAACCATCGTTAACAAAAAATGTAATTAAGATCAACGATCCTGTTGTTGATCCGAGTAAATTATATAAACCGAAAAGCAAGAACAATGCTAATCAGGGAATAGCTGGGGGGCAGGGCAATCAGGGAAAAGAAAATGGTGATGTAAATTCAAAGAATTATAAAGGAAATGGAGGAAGCGGCAATGGAGATGGCAGTGGTAATGGCACTGGTGTTGGGGATGGTAATGGACCAGGAACATCATTTGACCTGAAAGATAGAAAAAGCATTTATCTTCCTAAACCTGCTTATAATTCTGATGAACAAGGGAAGGTAGTGGTTACTATAACTGTTGATAAAACAGGGAAGGTGGCAAAAGCGGTGGCCGGTGCAAAAGGCACGACTATAACTGATAAAACACTTTGGAAACAGTCAGAACAGGCTGCATACAAGGCTAAATTCAGTTCCAAAACTGATGCTGCGATTGAACAAAAAGGTACCATTACCTATATTTTCCTGAAACTGAACTGATGAATTATCAGGAAACATTGGATTACCTTTTCTCTCAACTGCCCATGTACCATCGCATAGGCTCAGCAGCATACAAAGCAGACCTGAATAATACTCTTGCTCTTTGCGAACTTCTTGGTAATCCTCAAAATAAATTTAAGTCCATCCATATTGCCGGAACAAACGGAAAAGGGTCGGTTTCGCATTTTCTCGCTTCCATATTTCAGGAATGCGGCTATAAAACAGGATTATATACTTCTCCGCATCTTAAAGACTTTCGCGAAAGGATACGAATAAACGGCAATAAAATACCTGAAGAAAAAGTAAAAGATTTTGTAACGCAGCACCGGCAGGTATTTGATAAAATAAAGCCATCTTTTTTCGAGTGGACGGCGGGGCTGGCTTTTGATTATTTCGCTGAAGAAAATGTGGATATAGCGATTATAGAGACAGGCCTTGGCGGCAGATTGGATTCAACAAATATTATTACTCCCGAATTATCTGTAATCACCAATATAAGTTGGGATCATGCCAATCTGCTGGGCGATTCGATTGAAAAAATTGCAATTGAAAAAGCCGGAATAATTAAAAAAGGAAAACCTGTAATAATCGGACAAACGCAAGCTGATATACAGCATGTTTTTATTAATAAAGCGCAAAAGGAAAACGCGCCTATATATTATGCAGATAGTTATTATCATGTATTGCAAGCCGAAGTTGTGTACAATCACCATACAGAACTTATTATAAAAATACAATGCAGAAATGGAAGCGGTTTAAAGCATATTTTTGATGATGATCAGGTTATTCGCACTTCATTAACCGGCTATTACCAGGTAAAAAACATCGTATCCGTTCTTATGGCTTCAGATATTTTATACAATAAAGGTTTTACTTTAACTGCAGAGGGCGTCAAAAAAGGTATTGCTAATGTTGTTACAAATACGGGATTAATGGGACGCTGGCAAAAATTAGCTGATAAACCATTAGTAATATGCGATACGGGGCACAATAAAGATGGAATAAAAGAAATACTCCGACAAATAACATTCACTCCGCATAAAAAATTGCATCTGATACTAGGTTTTGTGAATGATAAAGATGTAAATCCCATACTTGAAATGCTTCCGAAAGATGCCGCATATTATTTCTGCAAAGCGTCAATCCCACGTGCATTAGACGAAACCATACTGGCAAAAGAAGCTGCACTATTTAATCTGTCAGGTAATACTTTTTCTACTGTTAAAGAGGCTTATGCTGCCGCACAAGCTATGGCAGAGCAAGACGACCTTATATTTATTGGCGGGAGCACATTTGTTGTTGCGGAAGTATTATAGTTACTATTCAGGTATAAAGGTATAGGTTATAAAGGTATAGGGGTGGTGAAAGTTATAGGTCTTTTCCCTTATACTTCTATTTCCCTATACCTAAATAGTTATAATCTTTTTTTCTCCATGACCAAAACCTTAAACTAAACCGGTCGCTCTGACCATAAACCTTCAACCCGAACAATTACGATATTTTTTAAAAAAATCTGTTTGGACTTACCAAAATTACCTCTATATTTGCAATCCCAATTGGGAGAAAATAAATAATTTCGGGAGTTTAGCTCAGCTGGTTCAGAGCATCTGCCCTACAAGCAGAGGGTCACTGGTTCGAATCCAGTAACTCCCACAATACAAATAAGCCATTCGCAATGCGGATGGTTTTTGTTTTTTAGTACTTCGTAAGTTCGTACTTCGATGGGGTGAGTAGTTACCAGACCAAGAAAAAGTTTAGGTTTTAAATCGCCTGATCAAGTATTTTTAACTAATTTTGAAAATCATTTGAATTTATTACTTGAATCTACCTACTTCAAACTGAGAGAACATGGAAAAAATAACCATCCTTTGGGCTGATGATGAGATTGAACTGTTAAAACCGCATATACTTTTTTTGATGGAGAAAGGATATGATGTGGTAACAACCAATAGCGGAAATGAAACTCTCGACATCATCAGGAGTCGACCGTTTGATATAGTTTTTCTTGATGAGAATATGCCCGGACTTTCGGGACTTGAAACGCTTACACAGTTGAAGAATATTGCTCCACACATTCCGGTTGTGATGATTACCAAGAGCGAAGAAGAAACCATTATGGAAGATGCGATAGGTTCTGAAATTGCTGATTACCTTATTAAACCTGTTAATCCAAACCAGATACTTCTTGCTATAAAAAAGATCCTTGACCATAAAAGATTAGTCAGCGAAAAAACCACTTCTGTTTATCAGCAGGAATTCAGGAATATTGGGATGACATTAAATGAAAAACTCGATTTCCGGCAATGGACAAAGATGTATAAAAAATTGATACACTGGGATCTGGAGCTTGAAAAGTCAAACGATGCAGGTATGATTGATGTGGTGAAATCGCAGATATCGGAGGCGAATGCCCTTTTTGCTAAATATATTGAAACAAATTATCTTTCATGGTTACATGGCAGTACTGTTGAAAGACCGGTACTCTCACATACATTGATGAGAGAAAAAATATTTCCTCAGCTTTCACTTCCAGGACCGATTTTTTTTATTGTAGTTGACAATCTGCGTTACGACCAGTGGAAAGTGTTGCAACCATTGTTTGAAGAGTATTTCAGGACGATAGACGATGATATTTATTTCAGTATTTTACCTACAGCTACGCAGTATGCACGAAACGCTTTGTTTTCAGGGCTGATGCCGACAGAGATTGAGAAGATATATCCCAAGCTGTGGATGAATGAGGATGAGGATGGAACCAAAAATCAATATGAAGAAGAACTGCTTGCCTCGCAGATGAAGCGTTTTGGGAAAGATGTTAAATTTTCATACACTAAAGTACTAAACCTTTACTCTGGTAAAAAATTGGTAGAAAACCTTCCAAATCTTATTTCAAATAAGCTGAATGTGATCGTATATAATTTCGTGGATATGCTTTCGCATGCACGCACGGATATGGAAGTAATCAAAGAACTTGCCGATGATGAAGCAGCTTACCGTTCGCTTACCCTTTCATGGTTTGAGCATTCACCGCTTTTTGAAGTAATGAAATATGCTGCTGAAAAGAAAGCCCATATCATACTCACCACCGACCATGGATCTATAAGAGTGAATAATCCCAGTAAAGTAATTGGAGATAAAAACACCAATACTAATCTGAGGTATAAGCTTGGTAAAGCCTTGCAATTCGAAAAAAGAGACGTGTTCGAAATAAAAAATCCTAATGAAGTTTACCTCCCCAAAATGAATGTAAGTACTTCTTGTATTTTTGCCAAAGAAAATAAATTCTTTGCCTACCCAAACAACTATAATTATTACGTAAATTTTTACAGGAATACCTTCCAGCATGGAGGAGTTTCGCTTGAAGAGATGCTGATCCCGATTATAACACTATCGCCAAAATAATTGTATAATTATACTAAAAACGTGATAAAACTGTACATTTAGTAATCAGTGATCGGTGTTCAGTAATCGGTGGTTTCTGACTGATTACCGAATACCGGCTACTGATTACCTATAAAAATAAAGTAAAAATTTAAGCCGTTCAAAGTATACTAATGGAACTGATATGTGAAAAACCGGGTGAACTGGATATAATAGCAGGGCAGTTACTCGTTCTTCATCCAAAGTCAATGATATTTGCTTTTTATGGAAAATTGGGAGCAGGGAAAACAACCTTTATTAAAAGTATCTGTCGGAAACTGAATGTAACCGACACAGTTATCAGCCCTTCTTTTGGTATTCTCCATGAATATAAAACAAGGGATAATTCACCTGTTTATCATTTTGATTTCTTTCGCATCAAAAATATTTCAGAATTTCTTGATCTTGGTTGCGAAGAATATTTTTACAGTGGTTTATATTGCTTTATTGAATGGCCTGAAAAAATCGAGGATTTCCTTCCTGAAAGCCACGTTGCTGTTTTTATTGAAGAAAAAAAAGGTAAAAGAATCATCAAATTTTAGCTTTTGTTTGAAGAAAAATTCGTAACTTTAGTGTCTGAATTTAACTTTTAATAGGTTGATTTTTTATTTATGGGCATCTCTAAAAACTCAATTAGAACGTCATTGCGAGGAAGGTACGACCGAAGCAATCTATTACATACGATGATTAGATTGCTTCACTGCGTTCGCAATGACGACTTTATATACAAACACTAGTTAGTATTCAAAGGCAACAAACACCTAAACAATAACATTAAATTTATTATAATTATGACGGAAGTAAAACCACAATTTTTATCTATGGGAAATGTAGGCAAACTAATGCCTCAGGAAGAAATGCTTGAAATGAAAAAGCAGAAAAAGATGGTTTCCATCGGAGTTCCAAAAGAGATCTCTTTCCAGGAAAACAGAGTGGCTCTTGTTCCCGAAGCCGTTGGTTTACTTGTACAGAACGGGCACCAGGTGCTCATCGAAACCAATGCAGGAAAAGAAGCTCACTTCCCCGATAATGAATTCAGCGAGCAGGGTGGCCAGATCATGAAAACTACTGAAGAAGTTTACAAAGCTGATATCATACTGAAAGTTGCCCCGCCTTCGAACGAAGAGATTGAAATGATGAAAAACAGGCAAACATTGATATCTGTCCTGCATTTAACCATTCAAGACCAAAACTATTTCAAGAAACTCAGCTTAAAAAAAATCACCGCTTTGTCATTTGAATTTTTCAAGGATAAAACAGGATCATTTCCTGTAGTTCGTGCTATGAGCGAAATTGCAGGGAACACTTCTGTGCTGATTGCTGCTGAATATCTTTGCGATTCTAAATATGGCAAAGGCAGTATGCTTGGGGGTTTTTCAGGTATCACCCCCACCGAAGTAGTGATTATAGGCGCAGGAACTGTTGGTGAGTTTGCTGCCCGCGCTGCCATGGGGCTGGGAGCTTTTGTTAAAATATTTGACAATTCGCTTTATAAACTCAGAAGGATTCAGAACAATCTTAATACAAGAGTTTTTACCTCCATCATTCAACCTAAGGTTCTATTGAAATCGCTGAGAACTGCCGATGTTGTAATTGGTGCGTTGCATGGAGCCGGAGGCCGCACTCCAATTGTAGTTACCGAGCAGATGGTAATGGAAATGAAACAGGGTGCAGTGATCGTGGATGTATGTATTGACCAGGGCGGATGCGTGGAAACATCACATGTTACCAATCATACAGAACCTGTTTTCCAAAAACACGGGGTTACACATTATTGTGTACCCAATATAGCTTCAAAAGTGTCACATACAGCTTCTTACGCACTAAGTAATTTCTTTGCGCCAATTTTGCTTAAATTAGGCGAAGAGGGTGGAATTGAAAATATGCTGAAAAATGATTCCGGCGTGAGGCATGGCGTTTACCTTTTCAACGGAACACTTACAAATAAATTCATAGGTGAATATTTTAAAATGCCCTATCAGGATATTGAGTTATTGATGGCAGCTTTTCAGCGTTAAAGCATGCGAACTTTAATTATTTCCATTATATGTAGTTTTCTTTTTCTTGTTCACGGAAAAGCCCAGCAGATCGATTATTCTCCTGCGCCACGTCCTAAGAATTGCCATCCGGAAAATTCCTGTCCCCGCAATACTATCTTTCATGAAACAAACTTTCGGTTTGACCGCATGGGATTGAACTGGAATTCCATCAATTGGGATCATATCTTTGTTTGTCGCGAAAAATATTTGATAAGCATGAGGCTTGGCGTGGATTACTTTTCATTCTCTAAGATCAGTTCTGTGGGGATTCCTGCAGACCTGAATCTTATGATCGGAGGTGGAGCATTGATGCTGGAAACGGGAATAGGACTGAATTATCTGTATGTTTATAAAAACTATGATGATTCAATAGGTGAATATAAAGACAATGTCAATTATTTGGGATTAACCGGCAGGATAGGCTTGCGTTATGAAAAGCAGCATAGCATATTTTTCCGCCTCGGATACACACCAATGTATTCGCTTATAAATTATAAAAAAATCCCGATCATTGCCAATAAGAAATACATTTCGATGTTTGGAGCGGGGATAGGATATACATGGTAGGATTTAGGATTTAGGATTTGGGATTTAGGATTTGAATATTCGTCCCTGCCACGTATTTCTTTCTTCCATTCTTTTCTCAATCTTATGCAGGATTTGGTCAGTGCGCAGCAATCCGAATCCACCGGCTTCCAGAAATCGTGGAGGGACTTCGGCCGTAAATCTTTCTATCATAATATCAGGGTTTAATCGTTCCGTGAAATCTATAATAAAATCAATGTATTCCTCTAATCTGAAAATGTAAAATAATTCGGGGGTTTTTCTAAATTCTTCAGCAACAGCGGTGTCTTTGACGATCTGAAGCTGATGAAATTTCACCGTTGAAATAGGAAGTTTTGAAATAATTGCTGCTTCTTTTATCATTTCAGACCTGGATTCTCCAGGCAATCCAAAGATTATATGAGCCCCTGTATGAATATTTCTCTTTGCTGTTTCTTCAATTGCTTTTACAGATTGTTCATAAGTATGCCCCCTGTTTATATGTTCAAGAGTCCTGTTGATGCAGGATTCCACACCGTATTCTACCGATATAAAATATTTATGTGAAAGTTCCTGAAGATAATCTAGTTTTTCTTTATTTATGCAATCAGGCCTGGTGCCAATAACAAGTCCGATTATTTGCGTGTGTTGTAAAGCTTCAGTATATTTAGCTTTCAGCACTTTTAAAGGAGCGTAAGTGTTAGAATAGGTTTGAAAATACCCCACATATTTTTCCGCTCTTCTGTAACGCGCAGTGTGAAATTCAATGCCTTCGTTGATTTGCTGTGTTATTGATTTTGATAATGAACAATAAGAAGGATTAAAAGCTGCATTATTACAGTATGAACAGCCATTCCGGCTAATTGTGCCATCCCTGTTTGGGCAGGTAAATCCTGCATTGATGGAGAGTTTTTGTATGCGTTCGCCAAATTTTTGCCGGCAATAATTAGTATATGCATTGAAGCGTCTGGTATGTCCCCATTGATACCGCAATGAATATTTACGATTTTGTTACTTTTTCCAACCGCTTCATTATAGAGAAAATGAATATTGCCGAAAGCAGGCAGCAAACAATAAAAATTAACCAGAGTTGCCAGAGTTCGAGTTTTCCCCAGAAATTACTTCCGATAACAAGAAGTTTATTTCCAACGGCAGTAGCCAAAAGCCAACCTCCCTGCATGAGTCCCTGGAAACGGGGTGGAGCAACTTTAGATACAAATGACAATCCCATAGGGCTGAGGAAAAGTTCTGCTATAGTAAGAATAAGATAGCTGCTCATAAGCCAGTAAGGCATAACGCGCGAACTATCCGGAACAGGGTTGTATTTGATATTTCCGGTGGCATCTGTATATTGCAATTCATGAGGAGAAACTAAATTCAGCGAAGCAATTAAAATTACTACAAATCCGATCGCAGCAATGATCATCCCGAAACCTATTTTTTTCGGAGTGGAAGGTTCCGAATTTCTTTTACGAAGCCATGAGAAAACACCCATAACGGGGAAAGTAAGTGCAACAATAAATAGCGGGTTAAACGATTGAAATATTTCAGGAGCTATAGGATTGCTTGCCGAATATCCGGAAACGAAATAATATGTCAGGAATCCAAAACCAAGGAACATGACTGATCCGATAATTTTTTCAACGGCTTTCTTTCTGAAGAGGATAAAGAATCCTGCAATTGCTCCGATAAATGCCAATATTGAGTTCAGATTGAAAAAGATGTTCGTTAAAGGGTCAACCGCTTTAACGGTATAGTCTCTTGCAAAAAAGGTTTGGGTCAGCCCGTTTTGATGGAATGACATCCAGAAGAAAATCACAACAATAAAAACCAATATCAAAGAATTTACGCGTGGTCGTTCTTCCTTCTTTGAAATCTGAAGAATCCATGAAACGAAACCAATGAAAAGCCCTATTGCTAATCCCATTTGAATATCGTTAAGTGTAAAATAAAAAATAAGCGAGGTGGTAGCCATCAATCCAAGCGCTATAATAATACTCACGATATTACCTGTTGACTTGGATTTAGGAATATTTTCGGTTTCGGTGTTTATTGTATTGCTTGCACTTTTTTCTTTATTAGGTAAATATTTGTTAAAGATAACGTATACCAGAAGTGAAATAATCATTGCGCCGGCAGCTATTCCGAAAGCATAATTGTATCCGGTTGAGAAAATATTAAGGTAATTATCTGCAAAGGTTCCGAGATTGTTTACCATATTGCCGGATACTTTGTTTGCGAGCTGCTGAAAATTATCTAAAGCTGCAGTGTCCGTAATTTCGCCGCGTTTAAATGCATGGCACATACCAGGAAGGCTTCCGTCATGCAGAAATCCGTTGGTTTTTAACCACCAGTTTCTAACGCCCGTTGCAACAAACGGAGCGAAGAAAGCGCCTACATTAATTCCCATATAAAAAATCATGTATGCGGAATCGCGTACTTTGGAGTATTTTGGATCATCATACATTTGTCCGACTACCGCCTGCAAATTTCCTTTAAACATACCGTTGCCAAAAGCAATTGTAAATAAACCCGCCAGCGTTATTGTCAATGTCATTCCGGGAATGGCAATTATCGCATACCCTGTAAACATGATAATAATACCGGCTAAAATCACAAGTTTGTATTTTTTTGTAGCATCTGCTATAATTCCGCCGAGCAGAGCCAACGCATAAATGCCGAAATAAAACCAACTGTAATAACCTCCGGCTTCTTTCTCGGATAATCCGAATTTTGCCTGAAGGAATAACACCAATATTGCCATCATGGTGTAAAATCCAAATCGTTCTCCCATATTGGAGAAAAAAGCAACGAATAGTCCTTTCGGGTGATCTTTAAACATAATTTATAAATTTTAGATAGTTTTAAATAGTCTGAATAATTATTCTGATAGTGTGCAAACCTACATGAATTTTAATAAATACACAAATACCTTATGAAAAAAAATCATGCAGGTTTATGAGCCAGCCTGAATGACGAGTCGGGTATGTCTTTTTTATTTTTCTCAATAATGAACATCAGATCATTACCAAATCTGATTTTCATACCAATGAATTTTTCAATTTTACCTACATAAAAGAATAAATTTCTAAGCATAATTCTTTTCCAGTCCAGAATAAACGGAGAAGGATACTGGTAATAATGTCCAACAAGGTTTGCCCATATTGGCGAATGAATTGGGATAGGGATAAAACTTTTTATTATTTTGAACCCACAACTTTCCACCATTTTCTCAAACGTTTTTGGTGTGTAATGAACAACATGCTCGTAACAATCCCATATATCCATGCTTGCAGTTTTATTTAACTTTGATGCTAACTTTTGTTTAAAGTGGGTGTAATCGCCATTTGGAACTTTAATTGCAATGATGCCATCATATTTTAAAAGTTCTTTACACTTTGTTAGCAGTACTTTAGGATTAGTAATGTGTTCAAAAACATCAATCATTGTTATTACGTCATAATGTTTCTTTGGTAATTCGGCATCTTCTAAGAATGTAGTATGAATATTTAAACCAAATTGTTCCCTTGCTATTTTTGAAAGCGCCGGACTTGGTTCAACTCCTTCAGTTTCCCACCCAAATTCTCTTGCCTTTCTTAGAAAAAAACCCATATTTGTTCCAATATCTAAAAGCACACCTTCTGGTTTTACTTTTTTTATTTTTTTTAATTCATATTCATAGTTTTTATCTCGATGATGAACTTTTTTACCTTTAAAAATCAGGCTTGCTTCGTTAAAAAAAACATCAGCATCACCAAAATAGTTTTCTTGAGAATTCTTTGCGCGCGGGTTGGTGTATATTAAACCACAAAGGTTGCATTTAACAACAGAAAGTCCTCTGTCTGAATCAAGTTTAATATAATTATCACTGTCGCAAAATGGACAATTGCAATACTCTTTCTCATGTTCTTCATAGAAGTCCTTTTGAGTACCGCCATGAATGTAATCGTCTTTGGATAGTTTTTCCATTTATTTTATTTCTTAGTTCTCTTTTTTATTTCAGTATTAGTGCGATCAAAAAGCATTGGCTATAACGGTTCGGCATATGTGTTGGCGAAGTTTAATTTTTACCGTTAAGCTCTATTTCAGTGGCTCCTCTACCATATTTCAACAAAGAAGCATCCCCGTATTTCAGATCGGGGAAATTATTTTTGAGCTTATTTATAATTTCCTGTTTCAACTTCCCGTTACCGACACCATGTATAAAAATGATCTTGCGGAATTTATTAGCGATAGCACTTTCAAGCATCCTGGAAAAATAATTCAACTGTATATTCAACAACTCAAAATTTTCTTTACCGGAATAATTTTCAATCAGTTCTTCAATATGAAGATCTACCTCTGCAATTCCCTGCCTGCCGGCAGGCACGGCTTTTTCAAGAATATGTTTTTCGGGAAAAGGCTCCATTTTGTTGAGGTTGCTGATATGCCCGATGATCTTTAATCCGGAAGATTTTTCGATTTTTTCGTTTTCCCACTTTTCTTCAGGCCAGTATTCGGGTTTCATTTGTCCCTCTTCGGTAAGCGAGATCAGGAAACATTTTTCATTAAGAAATGGATAATGCAAATAATTGTCTTCTTTGTAAAATCTTACCGGTTTCAGTTGGATTTCACGAACGAGTGGAGGTTTGGTAACTGCCGAACCCTGTTTGAAAAAAAGAAATTGAAATTGCAAGTCTTTCCATTTTTCGATATCTGTTATGTCAATAATGTCAAGTAACAACGCCGATTGCTCATCAACACGGTCGAAGTCTTTGCAGATTAACTTACCCTCTTTTTTCGTTGAATAAAAAAACAAAATATCCTGTGATGTATGATTGGCAAGGTAAATACTGATACTACCGTGAAGGACTTTTTCGGGATATTCCGGAATAAAGGCAAGATAAATTCCTTGTCTTGTTTTTATTTCTGTAGCCGTCATCAGGCTAATTCGGTCAGGAAATCTTTCTTCCTCCACCGGCTCTTCTTTTTGTTGTAATGTGTTTGTGTCAGAAGAATTACAATTATTTGAAATACGATCTTCGAAAGACTGCAGCTTTATAAGATCATGTTCCGGCACCGGAATTTCAAATCCATTTTCGATTTCTAGTAAAACCAGTTTATTATTCAGGATCTTTTTCACGATCCCGTCGCGCTTTTCATTTAAAAAACTGACTTTATCTCCGGGTTTTAATAGCATGGTATCTATATTAAAAAATCATGTTACGCAGAAACATATTTTGCTTGTTCGTCATTGCGAGTCCCGCATGTGCGGGACGAAGCAATCTTACCAATCCAAAACTTCTTCATATAAATATATACATCCGCTTCGTTTCATTTTTTATAAGATTGCTTCGGTCGTAACCTCCCTCGCAATGACGTACCGTTTGCGTAACATCAGTTGCAAACATTTAAAAGGTCTTTCACATTAGGCCTTCCCAAAGCGGCGGCTTTATCCCAGTCATTGCAAGCCCCATCTTTATCATTCAAAAATTGTTTGCAAAATGCCCTGTTATAAAAGGCATCCGCGAAATCAGGCTTCATCTCAATGGATTTGTTGTAATCAGTCAAAGCGCCTTTTGCATTTCGCCGGTTGAATTTAGCATTTGCACGGTAATAGTAAGCCTGGCAATTTTCAGGTTGAAGATCAATAACCTTTGTGAAATCTTCGATAGCCGTTTTATTATCACCGTTACGGATTTTTTCAATGCCTTCTTTCATGTACCTGTCGATCTTCTTCTGTTTGGGAGTGCAACTGACAAAGGAAAACACAACAGGAATTAAAAGCAGGAATATCGCGATTTTCACAGATTGTTTTTTTGCAAAGATAGAAATATACAACGGCAATTTTAGATGGAATAAAAAATTCGTTTATCAGAAGTAAACCGGTATAAATCGCAAATTCTTTTCCTTCGAATACTCCAACGCAGGTGCAGGAAATTTCAGAAAATTCAAAGTGTAAAAGACACCTTTTAAAAATTTTGATTTCGTTTTTATTTTTGTAAAATCAATATCAGGAGAAAGATAAAATTGCCTGTATCTGTTAAAATGTGGCATCGCAATTCCGTTATGTGAAGATGGATTCTCATAGCCACCGATCATGCCTTCCGCGCCATATCCAAATGCTATATTCAGCCATTTTGGGAAATGGGAATCTTTTTTCAGAAATAAAGAAATATTTCCTGAAAGCCAATAAGTAATGCCATTATAATCTTTCAGCCATGATTGTGTAATATCTTTTCCAAGCAGGTCGGGTCTGTAATCAGGAAAATCGGTAGGATGATATGAGTATTTGATTTTGATACGTTGCTCATTCCATGCAAACTGCTGGCTCATAAAGACAACCGAGCCAAAAGTGTTAGCTGAGAAGTCGCCAACAGAGAATCCCCATTCAGAAGATAAACCATCAAGAATTTCAATGGTAAGAAGATAAACAGAACCAAGACAGCCACCATACCAGATTGCTTTTTTATTTTCCACTCCGCACCACTTCAGGGATTCATAACCTATAGTTCCGATAGTGCAGGATATTGAGGCATGACCGAGTTTATCCATTTGCAGCCATTCATTATTGTCATTGAAAAAATGAAAGGAGGATCGAGGGTAATCTTTATACCATAGGTCGTTCAATAAGTACAAAGAACCTGCATAAATAGCGGCTTCGGAAATAACAACAGCACGTAAGCGTTTGTGGTTGTATAAACTCGAATCGAACTTATCAATATTTTGAAAATCCCTTCCACTGGCTGAAAGAGCGATGATACAGAATAAAAATAATATCTTAAAACTGCGATTCAAAATAGGTAACGATATTTATAAATTGTCTTGAAATTCTTCAATAATTTTTTTTATTGTCAATAGTAATGAATTTTTTCTGTAAAAATAGAAAAAAAAACATAATCGCTTCCTTGTCCTTATAAACTTTGAATTATTGCACATTAATTACCTAATTACTACTAATGTCATGTCAAAGGTCAGGTGGGCATTTGACATATCACTAATGACTTTATGACCATTTTTAAGTATAATCTGCCTATTACGTTTACTTCTCTGCCTGATTTTGTTTCATTAGCTCAAAAATAAGAGCGTTTCCATTTGCTTTGTGATTAACGATGGTGTATATTTGCGGTGAACTTTTTCCCATGATCATAACAGTTTTCATAAAAGCAGGTAGCTTTTTCAAATTAATTCAGGTTTTATTGTTGAGTGGAGTGAAGTTTTTATTTGCGCCACCTTTATCATTAGAACTTGGATTCACCTATTTTCAGACCATTCTGACAACTACAATCGGCGGAATACTGGGAGTTATTTTCTTTTTCTTCCTGAGTGAAATACTTTTAAAGCTTTTCCGTAAGATATGGCCTCATATCAAATCGTTTTTATCAAAACCTAATTTACAAATTCAGCCAACAATTGCAATAACAAAGACAAACAGGAAAAGCAAAAAATATTTTTCCCGTAAAAACAAATTTATTGTTCTGATAAAAAGAAAATATGGCTTGTGGGGTATTGCCATACTTACACCTTTGCTTTCAATTCCACTTGGTACTTTCCTGGCAAACAAATATTACAGAAATAAAAAAAGTGTATTGTTCAGCCTCACATTATCAGTTGTCTGCTGGTCGATAATAGTGTCATCAATTTATATCCTCTTTTAAAGGTTGTTTAAAATTGTAAAATTATCGGTTCATTGCATTTTGTGTTATTTCGTGTTTTTGTGCCTGCCTTGCCGGTAGGCGGGATTTAGTGGCTATTTTTCTTGCCACAAAAACTCTAAAACACAAAAATTCACTAAGACGTAACGTTCTGAAATTTCAATATAAAATAAAAATTTAAAACAACCTCTTACCCTGCGTTTTAAAAAAAAATTTCCGATTTGTCTTGTCTCATTGTTACTGCTTTTGTTTACATTTGCCGGAATAAAAGTTCTTACCTCCTGTGAAATTACTTATTACAGAAAATATTAAAATATCGCTTGCTTCCATCAAAAGCCATCTTTTGAGAACAGTGCTTACAATTTTAATCATTGCATTTGGAATCATGGCGTTAGTAGGCATTCTCACGTCTATTGAATCATTGAAATATTCCATTAACAGCAATTTCACTCAGATGGGCGCTAATACGTTCACCATCAAAAACAGAGAAATGAATATAAGAATAGGGAATGATAGTAAAAAATCCAAACATTACGGATCCATTATATACCAAGAAGCTCAGAAATTTAAGGAAGACTTCGGTTTTCCCGCATACACAGCTATTTCTACTTTTGCCACACACCTCGCAACACTTAAATTTCAATCCGAAAAAACAAATCCCAATATCGGGGTTATTGGCGCTGACGAAAATTATATGATCACTTCAGGAAATGAATTGTCAACAGGCAGAAATTTTACCATTCAGGAAGTGAATACCGGTGCAAACGTGGTAATTATAGGAAATGAACTGGGAAAGAATCTTTTTAAAAACAAAGAAAATCCCATAGAACAGGAAATATCGATTGGGCCTGGCAAATACAAAGTGATTGGCGTACTCAAAGAAAAGGGTTCCAGTTTCGGCTTCAGCGGTGATAAAAATTGCATCGTACCATTGATCAATGTACGACAGTATTTTTCCAGACCGGACATGTCTTATACGATCAGTGTAATGACTCAGGATCAAAAATTTCTTGATGCAGCTATTGATGAAGCAACGGGATTGTTTCGTGTAATAAGAAAAGTTCCTATTGGTGAAGACGACAATTTTGAAGTGGCCAAAAGTGATAATATTGCCCAGATGCTATTCGATAATATTCAATATGTTACAATGGCAGCAACGATTATTGGTTTCATCACATTGCTTGGGGCAGCTATCGGGCTTATGAATATAATGCTTGTTTCTGTTACCGAAAGAACGAGAGAAATAGGTATCAGGAAAGCGATGGGCGCTACAAAATCTATTATTAAAAATCAGTTCCTTGTTGAAGCCATTGTAATTTGCCAGCTTGGAGGTATTTTGGGTATTGCCCTCGGAATTCCGATTGGTAATATTATATCATATTTTGTTGGTGGTATCTTCATTATTCCATGGCTATGGGTAATAGGAGGCCTTGTACTCTGCCTGGTAGTCGGGCTTGTTTCGGGTATTTATCCGGCAATAAAAGCAGCTAATCTGGATCCTATCGAATCCCTCCGTTATGAATAGTAACTTATGCGAATCAAGGGTTGAAAAATATTAATAATAATTGAATTGTCTGAAATCGTAATCGAAGTAAATAACCTTAGCCAACAATATCGCCTTGGTACGGTAGGAACAACTTCCATAGCCGACGATTTTAATGGAAAAGAAATGTGTAATAAATTATCATATTCAATATGAAAGTAGTTATACAAACAAAAAAACTGGAAGTAATAAAATGAAAAAACTTTTTTTCGGAATTATTTTTCTTTCCGCCGCTTCATTCATTTCTTTTTCCCAAAACCCGGGTGATGCCACTTTCTTCTCACCAAACATTCACACGGTAAAAATTTATTTCTCCCAGATAGGCTGGTGGGATTCACTGGTGATGTATAAACCATTAGATAAAAAAATGCTTGGCGATGTAGATATTGATGGCATCTACATTAATTCCGTGGGAATTCAGTTCAAAGGGAATTCATCTTTTAGTAAAGACAGTTTAAAGAACTCATTCAAGATTGACTTCAATGAGTTTGTGAGCGGTCAGAAATATGACGGGTTGAAAGTCATCAACCTAAACAATGGCGTCAGTGACCCCACGATGATGCGCGAAAAAATATTTCTTGATTTTTGCCTTGCAGTCGATATTGAGGCGCCCCGCGCAACATACACAAACCTTTACATTAATGACACGCTGTGGGGATTTTATACGCTGGTGGAACAGGTGAATAAAACATTTTTGCAGAATGAATACGGAAACGATGGAGGCAATCTTTTTAAAGGCGACCCCAACGGCACACTGGAATGGTTTGGCAGTTCACCTTCTTTGTATTATACAAAATACGAACTCAAAACCAATGAAACCGCAAATGATTGGACCGACCTGATTCATCTTATAGATAAAATAAATAACACCCCTTCCGTAAATTTTTACGACTCGCTGGAGAATGTTTTAAATACAACTTCATGGATTGAAGCATGGGCAGCCAATAATA
>JBBAAT010000004.1:0-22665 GCA_041658145.1 Bacteroidales bacterium
GAGTATAGAACAATTCCAAGCTCATTCAACTTTCTGACAATAGCCTCTAACTTATCTTTATGATAAACAGAAATAAGTGCATTTTTTATTTTCTTCAGATTTTCCATCGGCATTACAATTTTTTTGAAAGTTTATTAATTTCAAGTCAAACGGCAATTTAATTTTTAGTAACTACTCAGCCACTATATTAGCTTTAATAGCCACAGATTTCACAGATTTTAAACTACCAAAGGTAGTTTTTTTTGTGAAAATTTATAAAAAAAATAATTTTAATCCGTGTAATCTGTGGCATGTATTTATTTTTTAACATTTTAAATCGGCTGAGTAGTTACAATTTTTAACATTTTTCTCAATTATTTGTAGTAATTTTACAAATCATTTGTATTGTGCCGAAATATACTGAATCTTAACAGATTTGCAATGGTTGTTGAGCTTGTCGAAACAAAGCAAAGATGATTAGATTCAGTGATACTGAGCGAATGAGGTTGCATATTTCGACTACCTGCCTACCGCAGGCAGGCGCTCAATATCCAAAATGCAACCTCATTCAGTCGAAGTATAAAGCGCTGATACAGGGAAATTAAAAGAAAAAGCTTTGATACTTTTCGTAAAACTTGTAAGAGAGAGTTACCTTTTTGCAGTTACTGCGCTACGCGTAAATAAACTAAGGACCTTTCTTTCATTGCTTGGCATTACCATTGGTATTTTTACCATTATTTCTGTTTTTACGGTTTTTGATTCGATGGAAAAAACAATTCGCAGCAGCGTTGAATCTCTTGGAAATAATGTGCTTTTTGTTCAAAAATGGCCATGGTCATTCGGTTCCGATTATGCATGGTGGAAATATATGAACAGGCCAGTGCCGAAGATTGCCGATATGGAAGCCATACAGAAAAAAAGTATGGGATACGAATCTGTTGCATTTGAGGCAAACACCAGTAAAACAGTCGAGCATCTTAACAACAGTATTGAAGGAGCTATCGTTATTGCCGTTTCGCGGGATTACGATAAAACAATGTCTGTAGATATTGAAGAAGGAAGGTATTTTTCCGAAATTGAATCAACAGCAGGAAAAAATGTTGCTATTATCGGAAGTTTTATTGCCGAGAATCTATATGAAAACACCGATCCTATAGGAAAAAACATTAAAATATTCGGGCGAAAAATGAAAGTTATCGGACTTCTTAAAAAGAAGGGGGAAAATCTGTTTGGTGATAATTCTGATAAAGAAGTGATACTTCCTGTTAATTACGTCAGGAATATACTTGATATACGTTCTGATGCAATGGACCCTGTTATTATTGTCAAGGCAAAAGCCGGAGTTTCGAATGATGAACTGAAAGACGAACTCACCGGAATACTTCGTTCTGAACACAGGTTAAAACCACTTGCCGAAGATGATTTTTCAATTAACGAAACAAGTTTACTTACCAAGGGATTTGATAGTTTATTTTCTGTTATTTCAATGGTAGGTTGGCTCATTGGTGGATTCTCTATTTTAGTCGGTGGTTTTGGAATAGCCAATATCATGTTTGTTTCGGTGAAAGAGCGGACAAGTATTATCGGTATTCAAAAATCTCTTGGTGCGAAAAGATATTTTATTCTTTTCGAGTTTTTGTTTGAAGCTATCATTCTTTCATTAGTTGGCGGAATTGTAGGGCTTTTATTGGTCTATGCAGGAACACTTCTTGTTTCTGCCTTGTTTGATATAACCTTTACACTTGGGATGGGAAATATCATGAGAGGAATCATTATTTCCGGTGTGATTGGACTTGTTTCCGGTTTTATCCCTGCATATAAAGCTTCCCGTATGAATCCTGTGGATGCTATCAGGGCAAACCAATAATAACATATCCCCCGCTGGCGGGGGAGTAAGGGGGTGGATGTAATGGATGCAAACAAAAATAATTACATGATTCTATGAAAAAGAAAAAAGCTCTCCTCATAATCATGGATGGATGGGGCGAAGGAAACAAAACCAAAGCCGATGTTATTGCCAATGCCAATATACCTTTCATTAAAGGATTATATAATAATGCCGCCTTATGTCATCTTGATGCATCCGGCGAAGATGTGGGCTTACCCGAAGGCCAGATGGGTAACTCAGAAGTGGGTCATCTTAATATTGGCGCCGGACGTATAGTTTATCAGGATTTTGTTAAAATCAATATTGCCTGTAAAACCAATACTATCGCTTCAAACGAAGTACTCCTTAATGCTTATGAGTATGCAAAAGAAAATAATAAAGCCGTTCATTTCCTCGGATTAGTTTCTGATGGCGGAGTTCACGCTTCAACTAGACACCTGATGAAACTTTGTGATATTGCAAAAGAACAGGGGCTTCACAACGTTTTTATTCATATCTGCACCGATGGTAGAGATACCGATCCTTATGGTGGTAAAGCTTATGTGGCTGAATTACAGGAACACCTCAAAAATTCGGCAGGCAAGATCGCATCGTTGGTTGGCAGGTATTATACCATGGACCGCGACAAACGCTGGGAGCGTATAAAACAAGGTTATGATCTTTTAACAAGCGGAAAAGGAAAACCTGCTACTGATATTTCGCAGGCAATTCAGGAATCTTATGATAACGGTGTCACCGATGAATTTATCAAACCCATCGTAATGGTGAATGATTGCGGAGTTCCTCTTGCAACAGTTAAAAATGGCGATGTTTTTATCTGTTTTAATTTCCGTACCGACCGTCTGCGCGAAATCACCACAGTTCTTACACAGAAAGATATGCCGGAATTTGATATGACGACCATCCCGCTTCATTATGTTACATTGACCCGCTATGATGAGTCGTTTAAAAATGTTTATATGATGTTCGACAAGGAAGACCTTTCAAATACTTTAGGAGAAGTTCTTGCACGCAACGGAAATACACAATTGAGAATTGCAGAAACGGAAAAATACCCGCATGTTACATTCTTTTTTTCAGGAGGAAGAGAAGAAACATTTGAAGGTGAAAGTCGTGTGATGATACAATCGCCAAAGGTTGCCACTTATGATTTGAAACCATCAATGAGCGCAGTGGAAGTGAAGGATGCGGTGATTAAAAAAATAAATGATAATAAGCCCGATTTTATTTGTTTGAATTTTGCAAATGCAGATATGGTGGGGCATACAGGCATTTATTCGGCAATAAAGGAAGCTGTGGAAACAGTGGATATGTGCGTGAAAGAAGTTACAAAAGCTGCTGTTGCAAACGGATATAGTGTGATGATCACTGCCGATCATGGCAATGCTGATTTTGCGATCAACGAAGATGGAACTCCAAATACTGCCCATTCCTGCAATCCTGTTCCCTGTTTTCTGATAGATAAGGATTACAAAACCATACGTGACGGAAAGCTTTGTGATATTGCCCCGACGCTTTTAACAATCATGGGGCTGGATATCCCGTATGAAATGACAGGGCAGGTTTTAGTGAAAACATAAATTTTGTTTACATACTGACAATTTTTATGATTCATTTATCAGACGACGGCTTTTCCCGAAAAAATAATTTCAAATTATCCCTGCATATTTAAAATAAAATATTAGATTTGCAGGGATAAATATTTTTACTTATGGTAGAAAGACAACATCAACAAACCATTATTAAACTCCTGAATCACTTTCCTGTTGTGGCTATTATTGGTCCGCGGCAAGTCGGAAAAACAACTCTTGCAAAAAAAATAATACCCATTTTGAAAAATGAGGTTGTATATCTTGACCTTGAATCACCTTCTGATTTGAATAAGTTGCAAAATGCGGAATTGTATTTCGATCTGAATAAGGATAAATGTATTATTATTGATGAGATTCAGCGAAACCCCGAACTATTCCCTGTTTTAAGGACTGCTGTTGACAAGCACAGAACAAAAGGCAGATTTATTCTGTTGGGATCAGCCAGCCCTGACCTGTTAAAGAATACATCAGAGTCCTTGGCTGGTCGCATTGTTTATGTTGAACTAACAGGTTTGAATTTCAAAGAAGTAAATCAAAAAATCAAATATACTACGCACTGGATAAGAGGTGGATTTCCCGAACCGTTGTTTATCAAAGAAAACGATATCAGAAAGGAATGGTATCGCTCGTTTATCAGAACCTATATTGAAAAAGATCTTCGCCTTCTGGGATTAAGCACATCACCTGTAATGCTCAACCGTTTCATTTCCATGCTGGCAAATAATCAGGGCACAATATGGAATGCCACGACTTATTCAAAAGCACTCGGAGTTAGTGTCCCCACAATAAACAATTGCATTGATTATTTTGAAAACGCTTTTCTTGTTAGAAGACTACAGCCATATTATCAAAACACAAACAAAAGACTGATAAAATCCCCTAAAATGTACCTTCGCGATAGCGGCATACTACATTATCTGGCAGGGATTGAGGATATCGAACAACTTATGGGTAATACGCTGGTAGGAACATCATGGGAAAATTATATCATTGAACAAATTTCATCTGTTCTTGGAAATAATTACCGGTATTATTATTACAGAACACAGGACGGAACCGAATGTGACATGGTTCTGACAAAAAATCAAAAACCTTTATCCTGTATAGAAATAAAATTCTCTCAATCTCCTTCAAAAACAAAAAGCCTGACATTTGCAATAAATGATCTCGTTACAAAAAATAATTTTATTATTATACCCGAATGTAAAGAAGCCTATCCTTTAGATAAAAACATAACGGTTTGTGATCTTGGATATTTTTTAAAAAACTGGCAAAACAATTAACACTTAATTTGATACCTTTGCACGCCAATAAAATTTTAAAATGGAAAAACGCCGGGTAATTAGAAAGAAAGGTGATGCTGCTCTTGTTAAGTCCCTTGCAAAGGAATTGAGCATTAGCCCCCTCCTGTCTAATCTTCTTGTCCAGCGGGGAATTTCCTCTTTTGAAGAAGCTAAGTCTTTTTTCAGGCCTGAATTTTCAATGCTTCACGACCCGTTCCTGATGAAGGATATGGATATAGCTGTTGAAAGAATAAAAAAAGCAATTTCTGATAACGAAAAAATTTTGGTTTACGGGGATTATGATGTTGATGGAACCTCCGCTGTAGCACTTGTATATTCATTTATAAAAAGTATTTGTAATCCGGAAAATCTTGATTTTTATATTCCCGATCGCTATCTGGAAGGATATGGCGTATCTATGAAGGGAATGGATTATGCGGCAGATAAAAATTTTAAATTGATAATTTCTCTTGACTGTGGTATCAAGGCGATCGACCAGGTCAGATATGCAAAAGAAAGAGGTATGGATTTTATTATTTGCGATCACCACAGGCCTGGCGATATCCTGCCTGAAGCTATAGCGGTTCTTGATCCAAAACGTCAGGATTGTGTATATCCATACAATGAACTTTCGGGCTGCGGTATTGGTTTCAAGCTGGCGCAGGCTTATGCACAGAAAAACAATATTCCATTCAGTGAAATTGAACAATACCTTGATCTTGTAGTGATCAGTATCGCTTCCGACATTGTACCTGTTACCGGGGAAAACAGGATACTGGCGTATTTTGGATTAAAATTACTTAACTCCAATCCGCGTTCGGGGCTTGAAGCGATACTGACTTTTAGCGGGATTAAACGATTAGATAAAACTATTACGAACCAGGAACAGATATTTTCACGTTTACTTACAATTAATGATCTTGTATTCCTGATTGGGCCGCGTATTAATGCTGCCGGGCGAATTGAAGACGGGAAGAATGCCGTGGAATTGCTTATATGCAAAGATCTGGCTTCCGCAATGGAGGTTGGCGAATGTATCAATATCAACAATACTGAGCGTAAAACCCTTGATTCTACCATCACCCAATCTGCGCTTGAAATGGTTCAATCCGACAGGCATCATGCAACGCGTAAAACAACCGTTGTTTTCCAACGCGATTGGCATAAAGGAGTTGTGGGAATTGTTGCGTCACGCCTTATAGAATCATATTACAGACCCACCATTGTCCTCACAGAATCAAACGGTTTAATAACCGGGTCCGCCCGTTCTGTAAAAGATTTCGATATTTACGATGCAATTGATTCGTGCAGCGACCTGCTGGAGCATTTCGGCGGACATAAATATGCAGCAGGGCTATCAATGAAACCGGAGAATTTACAAGCATTTCAGGATAAATTTGAGAAGATCGTTTCAGAAACTATTGAAGACGACATGCTTGTTCCTGAAGTGGAAATAGATGGCGAAATTGAATTGACAGATATTTCTCCCAAGTTTTACCGCGTACTCAGGCAGTTTGCTCCATTCGGGCCGGGTAACATGGCTCCTGTATTTCTTACAAGAGGTTTAGTGGATAAAGGATATGCACGCATAGTTGGTTCGCAACATTTGAAGTTTACGGTTATATATCCGGGCATTTACAACCCCGAATACAATGCCATTGCTTTTGGCCAATCCGATTACCTTCCGCTTGTTACTAATGGAAATACCTTTAGTATTTGCTATCATGTTGAAGAAAATGAATGGAATGGAAATGTTTCGCTGCAACTCATGGTGAAAGATATTAAAGCAGACGTGACAACGTAAATAGGCAATCTATAAATTGGAATCATTGCAAAATTACTTTATGGCTGTATTTACTATCCCCGATTTTTGTATTGATTATATAGGCGCCGTTCTAAAACTGGCTTAAATCAATGGTATAATTAACAATATAAATTTGTTTATAATCGCCGTTTTGGTTATCTTTGTATTGTTTTTAATCTAACATAAAAGAACAAAATAAAAAATGGATCTTACTTATAAAATATTATTACACAAAGAACCGGAAGGGGCTTACACGGTTACTGTACCTGCATTACCAGGATGTGTTACTTATGGTGATTCTGTGGATAATGCTATTAATATGGCTAAAGAAGCTATTCAGCTTTATATTGAAGAACTTAAGGTAAAGGGCGAAGATATACCCGATGATAGCGATACGCTTGAATATTCTCTTAAACTCGCTACCGCATGAATTTCTCTGCGAAAAACCTTATTCGTGTGCTTTTGATCAATGGTTTTGTTTTTAAGCGTTCTAAAGGAAGCCACCATTTATACTATAATTCCAAAACCAACAAAACGGTAATAGTGCCTATGCACGGTAGCAAGGATATGCCTAAAGGTACTTTCTTAGTTATCCTTAAACAGGCCGGTATTGATAAATCCCAACAATAACAGTATTGAGTATTATTTGATCTTAATTTTGTACCGTCACTTTATTCGTAAATACCCTATCCCCGATTTGTGTGTTTATCATATACACACCATTTGAAAAGCCCCGTAAATCAATGGTTTTAGAATATTTTGAAGCAGTCATGGCTACTTCAAGAACATCCATAATCTGCCGGCTTACACCCACGAAATGACGCCCAATTTTTTTCTTCCAGATTTTTGGAAATTAAAGAGTCCTTTTCTTCCATTTTCTTAATTTTCTGCTGGAGATACAGAAATTTTTGGATACGCTCTATGGCAATCCGGATATCAATGTGCCTGAAGGGTTTTCTGAGATAATCAATTGCGCCTTGTCGCAGGGCTTTAATCACAGTATCCATATCTCCATGGGCAGAAACGATAATAACTTCCATGTCCGGATACTTCGCTTTTACTTCTTTTAAAATGTCCAAACCGTTAACCCCGGGTAAGCGAACATCGAGGATTAATAAATCAATTTTCCGTTTTTTTAATACTGATAAGCCCTGATTGGCAGTATTGGCTTCTATAGCGTGAAATCCGTTATTTTGAAGAAATTCACGCAATTCTTCAGTAAAATGTTTTTCATCATCCAGTATGAGAACTGTAAACTTGTTCTGAGGGAACAAAGTTTCTTTTGTAGCATCTGTTTCCATAACCAAACTTCTACGCTATAAGATATTCTATTTTGCCGACCAAGTAATTCAATAATTTTCCCTTATTATTCTCTGATATATTTGTTCATTAAACTGAAAATCGTTTCTATTTTAAAAGGCTTGCTAATAAATTCATCGCACCCCGCCTCGAAGCCTTTCTTACTATAATCACCAGAAGTAGTTTGAATGATCACAGGTAGTTCGCTCTGCAATTGTTTAATTTTAAGAGTAGCCTCAAGTCCATCCATAGCGGGCATACAGATATCCATAAAAACAAGATCGATATTTTTATTTTCTTTGCAGATATTCACTGCTTCCAAACCGTTCTGTGCCCATATAACCTTAGCTCCTGTTTTACGGACTAAGTAACTTAGAAGCTTAAACGAAATAAAATCGTCTTCTGCTATCAGAACCGTTTTCTCCGAAATTTTATCTTTGCATTTAGTAGTACAGTCTGCCCTCATAAATATTTTTTTTTCAAACATCCACCGGAAAAATTGATAGCATCTACCTTTCTTAGATGATTATTTCTTTTTTTTGCATTTTTACTTTGGGTTATGTTATTATATTGCCAACGGTCATTAATGTTTATTATACCATACAGCTATCCGGACAACTGATAAAAACTATATTAGTGATGCTCTTTTTTCTTTTTTTTATTCATTCAATTGACAAATGTAACAAATAATATCACATGAGCAATAAATAATCTCATAAATGTTCAATTATATGTCCCGTTAAATTCGTGGTTCGCTTTTGTATCCAAAGTACTTTTGTTTTTATGATACACATAGGGAAAATTATAAAGCGGGTAGTTAAAGAAAGAAGTATGTCAATTACCGAATTCGGGAAAAGAATCGGCACACACAGGCGGAATGTTTATGATATTTTTGAGCGCGAATCGGTTGATACCGCTTTATTGCAGAAAATAAGCAAAATACTTGAACATGATTTTTTCAGCTATTTTAAACAAAGCCATTCAAAAGAAATACACAGTATTAATGAGGCCTCAATAGAATATAAGAAAGTTGATAAAGACAAACAGGGATACGAACAGCTACTCGAAAAATTGGAAACTTGCCGGAGCGAAATTGGGTATCTCCAACAACTCATAAAAGAAAAGGATAAAATTATTTCGCTGCTCGAAAAGAAAAAGTAAAAAATATAGTTAATCTGCTATTTATGCAGTCGCTTTAGATTGGGTATTACTGCGCTCACCGTTTTTTTATTTTACAGCTTATTTGATAAATACTTCGGACACTTTATTCTATATTAGGACTGAAGTCCTATAAATCGCGGGTTTTGCTGTAACCACGCCTTTAAAGGCGTGGTTAATGAAGCCCTTGTAAATAGCGGGCTTTAGCCCAAAACACAAAAAAGTGTCCCGAAGTATTATTGATAATATTTTTAAATTTTGTATTTTTGTAAAAAATATTTTTATGGAAACTATATTCAGGCTTAAAGCTTCAGAAATTGATAATGGGTTTTTAACTACATTAAAAATATTATTTAAGAAGCGCGAAATAGAAATTAGCGTTACAGATGTGATAAACGACGAAACGGATTTTTTACTTAAAGACCCCAAAAACAGGGCACATCTGCTTGAAGCGGTAGATGAAGTGAAACGTAATAAAAATCTTGTACGTTTTACGGGAGAAGAATTTAAAAAATACAGCAAATCGCTTTTTAAAAAATGAAACCTGTTTTTTTTGCTTCCATCGCACAAAAAGATTATGAGCAATGGGCTCGTAGCAATACTAAGATATTCGCAAAAATTAATGAGCTTATCAACGATATTGATCATCATCCTTATACAGGGCTTGGCAAACCGGAGCCTCTGAAATATGAACTTGCAGGCTTTTGATCGAGACGCATTAATACTAAAGACCGCCTGGTTTACCAAATATCTTCGCATAACGAAATCATTATTGTTAGTTGTAAAGGGCATTACAGTTAAAAGAAAAAGTAAGATGTAATAAACAGTTATTCATTGTTTATAAGTTATTTACCGCGAAACGAATGACTATTAAAACAAATTTACCCCAAATACCTCCGCAAACTTAGCTTTTAAAACCGTTTTTACTTTTTCCATATCCTGTTTACATCTTAGTTCTTTCTCCAACGAAGTAACGGATTTGTCAGTAAAACCGCAGGGATTGATAAATTTAAAATAATTCAGGTCGGTGTTGATGTTAAAGGCAAAGCCATGCATGGTAATGGAACGGCTTATTTTCACCCCGATTGCGCAAATTTTTCTTACTTTGGTTGTTTGTGTATTAAGCCACACTCCTGTAGCTCCTTCAAGGCGTTCAGCGGTGATGGAAAATTCTTTTAGTGTTTTGATAATCGTTTCCTCTATCATGTAAACATATTCTTTTAAGCCAATACCAAACATTTCGAGATCAAGGATAGGGTAACCAACTAATTGCCCCGGTCCATGATAAGTAATATCTCCACCTCTGTCAATCTTATAAAATGAAGCATCCTGTGCTTGAAGTTGGATTTGGTTTATCAATAGGTTGCTTTCCAACCCACTTTTACCGAGCGTATAAACATGTGGATGTTCGCAGAAGATAAGATGGTTTTTATTTAAATGTGGTGATTTATACTTCGACTGAATGAATTCGTCGGCTGACGGACTCACTCGCTCAGCCTGCCTTGCCGATAGGCAGGTATCACTGAATCTATCCCGCAAATGCGGGATTGCAAATCTGCCAAGATTCAGTATATTTTGTTTAGAATCTAAAACCTCAGAAAAAATTTTCTTCTGAAAATCCCATGCTTCCTTGTAATCAATAAGTCCAATATCTCTATAAATTATTTTTTTCATAATATACAACCAATGGTTGGCGGTTTTCACCTTGTGTCACGCACTTAACAGAGCAAAAAAGCGTTACTTAGGAAGTTGAACAAGGCGATAAATCATTTTTTCAACTTGTTGATAAAAACCTGTTTTAACAACGCTGAACTTTTTAATAATTTTTGATTTGTGAACAGAGAATAATTTATGCGTTTTAACTACGGATGGCTCTGGAAGAATACCTGTTTCTAAATGCTTGTCGGTTAAATCAACGGAGTAGGCGTTTGTATATTTATTGCTTGTAATCACACAAACTAATACATCATCAGAACGCTGATTATATGTGTCGTTTGAAACAATTAAGACAGGTCGTTTTTTAGAAGCGCTTAAATCGGAGTATGGAAATGGAACCAAAACAATTTCCCGTTGCTTATATGTTATCCCAGCGGCTCGTTTCATTTTTCCAGTTATTGTTGATAGAATATTCCGTTAAATCGTCTGTAAAATCGTGCATATAGAATCCGTATTTATCTTCATACAACAGGACGATGAGTTTATTAAATTTTATCAATAGTTTAGAATTTTTAAGTAGTTTTAATTCGTCTTTAAGATGTTGATATTCGCTTAAAGGAATTTGTATGATATTAGGGCGCATAATGTAAAAATTTGGAATAGGCAAAGATACACAAAAAACAGAATAACAATAGCAAAATTTAACTGATTTTTTTCGTGAAGCATCAATTCCTGCCTCGGTATCATACGGCATTACAAAATGCCCACCTGACGGCAAGGCGGGGATAGAAACAAAATATTTTTTTTGCCTGCCCGTTCCGATTCAGGCGGGCAAACTTGTTCCGTATCGGTATTAAATTTAAAACTCTTAACTTTGCTCAAATTTATCGGAATAATTATTATGGAACTAAGCGAACAGGAAATAATCCGCAGACAATCTCTCGAAGAATTGCAAAAACTCGGCATCAATGCATATCCAGCTGATTTTTTTGAAATAAATGTTTCATCAAAAGATATTTTGGGAAATTTCCATAATGATAAAAGTTTATATCAGGATATAAGTATAGCAGGTCGCATCATGACCCGCCGGATCATGGGAAACGCTTCGTTTGCAGAAATTCAGGATTCAACAGGAAGAATTCAACTTTATTTTAAGTGCGATGATATTTGTGCAGGTGATGATAAGGCAATGTACAATACTGTTTTTAAAAAACTGCTTGATATCGGCGATATCATTGGAGTAAAAGGGTTTGTCTTCACCACACAGATGGGCGAAATTACCATTCATGTTAAAGAATTTAAATTGTTATGCAAATCACTGAAACCATTACCAATTGTGAAGGAAAAAGACGGTGTAATGTATGATGCCTTCACCGATCCCGAACAGCGCTATCGCCAGCGTTACATTGACCTTATCGTTAACCCGCAGGTCAGAGAAGTGTTTGTAAAACGCACAAGGCTTGTAAATACCATGCGTTCTTTCCTGAATGAAAAAGGATATCTCGAAGTTGAAACACCCATTCTTCAACCTATTTACGGAGGGGCGGCGGCAAGACCTTTCAAAACATTTCATAATACAATGGATACAACATTGTATCTTCGTATAGCAAATGAACTTTATCTGAAACGCCTGATTGTCGGCGGATATGATGGCGTCTATGAATTTTCCAAGGATTTCAGGAACGAAGGCATGGACCGCTTTCATAATCCCGAATTTACACAGATAGAACTATATGTGGCATACAAGGATTATGAATGGATGATGAACACCGTTGAAGAAATGATTGAACGCATCGCCCTTGATATGCATGGTACAACAGAAGTGAATGCAGGAGATAATCTTATTAATTTTAAGCGTCCATGGAAACGATTTACCATGTATGAAGCCATTCAGCATTACACAGGCATTGATATTTCTGCGATGGATGAAGCTCAGTTGAGGGAAGCCGCCTGCAAATTAGATGTGAAGATCGATGATACCATGGGTAGGGGAAAACTGATCGACTCGATATTTGGTGAAAAGTGTGAACACAATCTTATACAACCTACATTCATCACTGATTATCCTGTTGAGATGTCGCCTCTTGCAAAGAAGCATCGCAGTAAAGAAGGGCTGGCAGAACGTTTTGAAGCCATCTGCAACGGAAAAGAAATTTGTAATGCCTTCTCGGAGTTAAATGACCCCATTGATCAGCGTAAACGTTTTGAGGCGCAGTTGGAATTAGGCAAAAGGGGAGATGAAGAGGCTATGGTTTTGGATGAAGATTTTCTTCGTGCTGTTGAATATGGTATGCCCCCGACAGCAGGGCTGGGTATTGGCATAGATCGTCTTACCATGATTATGACCAATTCCCCATCTATTCAGGATGTGTTGTTTTTCCCGCAAATGCGGCCTGAAAAAAAGGCGGTTGTTGCTTCGAATAATGAATTTGCCACCATAGGAATTCCTGTCGAATGGATACCTGTTATCATCAAAGCAGGTTATGCCAACGCAAGCGCACTTAAATCAGCCAATCCAAATAAATTGTTCAATGATCTTTGCGGATTAAGAAAGAAATTGAAACTTGAACTCCCCGCACCAACTATCGACCAGGTAAAATCATGGATAGGTTGAAAATACTGAGAAATAGAATTTATACTCATGAACCTGCATGATTTTTTTTCATAAGGTATTTGTATATTTATTAAAATTCATGTAGGTTTGTTTTTTAATTAGTGTCTGTCTGTAATGTCAACACAAAACGTCATTGCGAGCTTGCCTACCGGCAGGCAGGGAGGTACGACGAAGCAATCTTTGCGCCATCTGTTTATCAACTTAACACTAAATTTATCCCTGTTTTTTGATAACTATTTTCTAAAATTTTCGTAACTTTGTTTTTAAATTATTATAAAGTTGAATAATTTATGTGCCGGTCATGAACTTTCGATGAAGTAAAGAGTAAAATGCTAAAGAAGAAGAAAAAACATCATTACCACTTTAACACCAAGTCGTTGACTTTCGAAAAAGTTAAAGTGTCGGTAAAGGAGAAGTTTAAAAAAATCCTTTTTGTTGTAGCCACTGGTGGTGTATTTGCTACGGTTGTGCTGGTTTTTGCTTATAATTTCTTAAGTTCGCCAAAAGAACGAATGTTACAAAGAGAGATTGAACAATACAAGCTCCGGTATGAAGTATTAGACGAAAGGTTTGACAGGGTTAATAAGGTGCTTGATGATATTGAGAACCGCGATGACAATATATACCGTGTGATCTTTGAGGCAGAACCTATACCTGCCACAGTAAGGAGTGCCGCTTACGGTGGAGCTGACCGGTATGCAAAACTTGAAGGTTACGACAATTCCAAACTGATCATTGAAACAACGAAGAAACTTGACATGTTATCACGCAGGCTTTATGTGCAGTCAAAATCGTATGACGAGGTGCTTGAACTTGCAAAAAACAAATCGCAGATGATGTCTTGTATCCCTGCAATAGTCCCTATTAAAAACGGTGCAATAAAAATATGTTCAGGTTTTGGTTACAGACTGCATCCTATTTATAAGACACTGCAATTACACCCGGGCATAGATATTATTTCGCCACGCGGAACACCTATTTACGCAGCAGGAGATGGTGTTGTACAAACACCTGGCGGTAACTATCTTTCAGGATATGGTATTTGCATTGTGATAAATCACGGCTATGGTTATCAAACACTCTATGGCCACATGAGCCGGAAAGTGGTTATCGAAGGACGGAAAGTGAAAAGAGGTGAATTGATAGGCTATGTGGGTAGTACCGGTATGTCCACTGCACCTCACTTGCATTATGAAGTTTGGAAAAATGGAAAGAAAATAAATCCGGTCAATTTCTTCTATAATGATCTTTCTCCATCCGAATATCAGAAGGTAATAGAAATATCCTCTAAAATTAACCAATCGCTGTCATAAAATTTATACCCTCCTTTTGTTATGGAAAACAACGAATATAAAATTCTGCTTGTTGACGACGAACCCGATATTCTTGAATTTCTCGGCTACAACCTTACAAAAGAAGGCTATAATATTTTCAAAGCAGGCAATGGAAAAGATGCATTGAAAATAGCCACGGAAGCAAAGCCTCACCTGATCATATTAGATATTATGATGCCCGAAATGGACGGTATCGAAACTTGCAGGAAAATGAAACAAATCCCCGCTTTAAATAAAAGTATTATTGCTTTTCTTACGGCACGCAATGAGGATTATTCACAGATCGCAGGATTTGATGCAGGTGCAGATGACTATATTGCAAAGCCCATTAAGCCACAAGTTTTTATCAGCAGGATAAAAGCTCTGTTGAGGCGTTTTTCCGTATCAGAAAATACCGGCAATCAAATAAATGTTGGAGGCATTACTATCGACAGGGAAAGATATATAGTGATACGCCATGACGAAGAAATTATCTTGCCGAAAAAAGAATTTGAACTGCTATGGCTCTTGGTATCCAAGGTAAACAAAGTGTTCACAAGAGGAGAAATATATTCTAAAATTTGGGGAACCGTTGTAGTGGGCGACAGGACCATAGATGTGCATGTAAGGAAAATTCGTGAAAAACTTGAAATTGAGAATATCAAAACCATCAAAGGTGTGGGATATAAATTTGAAATTTAATCAGCGATGAAATATACCCGAACCGGAAACCTGTCAGCAATTGTGTCGTTTATCATTACCGGTTTTTACGCCATTGTTTTTCTTATTACAGGCATTCTCCTTTACCATGATATTTTATGGATGGCGCTGCTAATATCAGGCATATTGCTTTTTGCGTTTTCCTACTTTGTCTTCAGGTTTGCACTCGAAAAATTCATTTACGAAAAGATCAAACCAATATACAAAACCATCTTCAACCTGAAAGTTCCGAAAGGCAAGGAAAACAAGCAGTCAGGCAGGGACGACATGATTTCTTCGGTAAACCGGCAAGTGATACGGTGGGCTGAAGACAAGAAAGAAGAGATTGACCAACTGAAAAAATTGGAAATATACAGGAGGGAATTTCTCGGTAATGTATCGCATGAGCTTAAAACTCCTATTTTCAATATACAGGGTTATGTTCTTACTTTGCTCGATGGCGGACTGGACGATCCCCACATCAACAGGGAATACTTGCTACGCACGGAAAAAAGTATCAACCGTATGATCAATATTGTGGAAGATCTGGAAAACATCTCTAAATTCGAGGTAGGTGAACTGAAACTTGAATTCACCAGATTTGATCTGTTTGCTTTAGTTAAAGAAGTTTTTGAATTTCTTGAAATAACCGCCGGTAAGAAAAATATAAAATTCCACCTCGGCGAGAACCCTGCCCGACTGCGTCATTCAGGCGGGGATGAGAAACCGGTTTTTGTGAATGCCGATAAAGAAAGAATAAGACAGGTGTTGATCAACCTCCTCGATAATTCAATAAAATACGGCAATGACGATGGCTATACAAAGGTCAGTTTTTTCGATATGGATGAAAACATCCTGGTGGAAGTTACAGACAATGGATTGGGAGTATTACAGCAAGACATACCACGTTTGTTTGAACGTTTTTATCGCACCGACAAAGGAAGATCGCGCGAACAGAACGGAACCGGGCTTGGCCTCTCTATTGTGAAACATATTATTGAAGCACACCGTCAAACAATCAATGTAAGAAGTTCGGTGGGCGTAGGAACTACATTTGCTTTTACGGTGAAGAAAGGATTTTAAAGAATAATAATTTTGATAATTATTGTTGAACTAAATTTTTTGAATAAATTGCACTTTATTAACCGGTGCCAAATTGTCACCAGTTCAGATACAAATAAATGAAGGATATAATACCCATAGAGATAATTGAACAACGTATATAACTTTTCATGAGCAATAAACTTACAATATTTGAAGAAACCATTATAAACAGAATATTTTATTCACGTGGACGTAGAGTAATGTTTGATTTCGACCTAGCCCAAATATATGGCGTAGAAACAAGAGTACTTAATCAAGCTGTAAAGCGTAACATAAAAAGATTCCCCGCTGATTTTATGTTTCAGATTACTTTTGAAGAATTTGATATTTTGAAATCACAAATTGTGACATCAAGTTCTGAAAGTATTGATAATAAAGGCAAACGGAACTTGAAATCACAAAATATGATATCAAGTTGGGGTGGAAGCCGAAAATTACCTTATGTTTTTACCGAACATGGAACAGTTATGCTTGCCAGTATATTAAACAGCCCTGTTGCAATAGAAGCAAGTATTTATGTAGTTAGGGCATTTGTAAAACTTCGTGATATGCTTATGCTCCATAAAGAACTTGCAGATAAAATTAAAGACCTGGAGCAAAAGACACAGGAACAATTTAAAGGACATAGCGAGCAATTACAGGTAATATTTGAAGCCTTAAAGCAACTGATAAATAAAGAGAACGACCCAAGAAAAAGAATAGGGTACAAACTCCCTAAAGAATAATTCTGTGTAATATAATTGATAAAAATATTTCAAAAAAAAGATCTTTTATTTCTTGATAACTGTACTATTGGATTTCGGATAATTGTAGTTATTATTTTTATTATCAATTTTATTACAAATGTATTGAAATAAAGACAATAATATCATAACAAAAATTGCAGAAATCGCCATTCTATTTGACCTTTTTGAACTAATATGTGATTTTTCATTACCCTCTTTAATACTTTCATTTGTTATTTTTATACTATCATTTATTTCTAAAATTTTTGATAATATATTTTGTAAATAGTTTGAAATTAATTCATTCTTTATATTATTTGTTTCTGCCTCAGTTTTGCTTTTTATGAATCTGTCTAAATAATTTATACCTTCTGGAGTTAATCCAGCATACCATTGATTTATCGTTCCACCTTCTTTGGTATGAACTTCCAAATTATATTTTAATATTATTAACCCAGATGTTTCTAATATTTTTAAATTATCACGTTCCGAAACATTATCCATTGGTACTTTATAGTATTCTGGATATACGCCCGTAGCAGATGAAGTATCGTTTATCTTTTTAAGAATGGAATAGTAATCCATAGTTTAAATTTTGTACGAATATATGTACAAATTTACAGAAATTGAAACAGGGTTAGAAAAATGTTTGCCTGACCGCTTCTTTGCTGGTTTTAATATGTTTATTGTAATTTAATCTGACTGGAACTATTAAGAATAATTTCCGGTTTGCCTTTGTACCCCTTTATTGTTCCAGATATTTCAACTTCTTTTCTTTAATAGGAATCAATATTTTATTTTTTTTGTTTTGGGACATAGGTTTTTTTGCCCTTGCTATTGGTGTAATATTGCCCACCATTTGAGCCAGTATAAATTGTTTTACCCTTGCCGTAGTTTTTAGCTTCAGGGGAATAATCGGCAGCTTTAGAACCTTTTTTGCCAGTGTAAGTGTTTGTATTTGGTTTTGTAGAGTAATTGTCTTTATTTGTTTTGTTTGTTTCTGTTTTGTAATGTGGCTGTACATAAGTACCGGTAGTTTTCTTTATGTAACCGGATTGATAACGAGTTTTTGGATTTGTTTGAGAATACCCAAAAGAAACAATTAATCCCAATATCAAAACTAATAATAATTTTTTCATTTTCTTTTAATTAAACTTTACTTTACAAAGATAAGTGTTTATTTTACAATTGTCAATAGGTTTTTAGAATTTATCTTTATACAAATTACCTCCACATTTTTCAACTAAAAATTCAAAAGCCTTTTTTATTCTGTTAGGATAATCTTCTGCCAATGATGATCTGTCCATATATATAATAATTTCACTCATTTTTCCTTCATGACTTTCTGATGTATGATAAGGAAGTGATATGCCTATCATTGGAGTGTAAGACAACCAAAACATCCTTACATATTTACCTTTCTTAAGTTCTAAATGAATTTCTATTTGGTTTATTATTGGATTATTTTTTACAGTAATGTCTTGAATATCTTTTATAGCTATTCCAGTTTCCGCTCCATTATCATCTAAAGAACGATACGCTAAATTAAAACCACCACTAAACATAACGCCATAATAAAAGGTCTCATCAGTTTCTTCATCATCCCATACAAGAAAGTTTCCAGCTCCATAATCATAAATATAATTTGGATCATCAGGATAAGTGGCAGTAAGTATGGGAAAGGCATTAACATATTTTTTTATAAAGGTTTTAGCATCATCAATTGTTATATTGTCTTGTGCTTTCAAATCACAAGAAAGGAAAATAGTAACATTGATAAAAATAAAAACAAATATTTTTTTCATGTTTTATTATTTTTAAATTAATAAAAAAAGCATGGACTATAAACATTATCCGTTATAGAGGTACTGGTATACCTGAATAGCAGAGGTTTAAATTTATTCTTTGAGGTCTCTTCCGAACTCCGATATTATTTCCTGCTTTCCTTTATTTTCAATGCTTTCAGCGTATTGTAATTTATGCCTGGTCGAACAATAGTAGAACAAATCTTATTTCAATGGAACGGTTTTTTTAAAATCGCTGAATGAAATTATCTTTGTTTTAGAATGGCTTCCTAAAATTAATAAATCATTATCCCCTGTTATCAGATAATCTGCTTTGCCATCGTAGCAAAGGTTTAAAACAAAATTATCTTTTACATCACGGCAAATAGTTGTTTTGCTTCTTACCTTAACAAATACCATAATTTCACTAAGTAAAACAGTTAATCTGTTCACCCTGTTTTTTGTAAAAAGTTTTTTCAATTTGGGCCGGTTCATCACATCCGAAAGCTCAGCAAAAGATTCTTTGCTAAAAAGGAGTATGATGTTTTCTTGTATCAGATAATCATTGAGAGCGGAAACTTCCTTCCCGATCAACGAGCTGACAAGAATATTTGTATCAATTACAACCCTAAGCTTTTTATTTTCCGGCATAGCGCTTACTTCTTACTGTTTCTACCTCTTTTGTAATTTCATCCATTGTCAGGTCGTTGTCTGATAATTCGAAAAGAAGCTGTTTAAACCTTACAGCGTAGGTTTCTTTTTCTAAAGTTTCGGCAATCTTTATTTTTTGCGTCATGTCGCATTGCCTTATAATATTAAGCAATTGCTTAAAATCAATATTTATATTTAATGTTTGCGTTTGCATGATTTTTATGTTTTAACATTATAAATTTACGAAATTTTCATTAGATAACAATGGTCGAACAAAAAAGCCAAAAACATTGAATTTTCAGGTCAAAACTTTAAACGCCAATTTTTTAAAGTGCTTGAGTGTGTAACATTTAGAGTATCTCACTCCATATATTAAACGCTCTCAGAGGTCTCTTCCGGATTCGAACCGGAGTAGGCGGTTTTGCAGACCGGCGCCTAGCCACTCGGCCAAGAGACCATGTAACTTAAGAATGCAAAGGTAAAAATAATATCCTAACCTCCAAGAACATTCCTGTTCAGGTCATAATATCTACCTTGTCAGCGTTACACTCACCTTTTCCACTTTACCGCCAATAGGAGGATTAAGCTTTGCAACAGTTATCTTGGAAGCGCTAATGTGTGGAAATTGCTTATATAACGTGTTAAGGATGCGGCGGGAAACATGTTCAAGAAGTTTTGATTTAATATCCATTTCCGCTTTAACCAATTCATAAACTTTTTGATAATTAACTGTCTGCGCAAGATCATCTGTTATTTCAGCATTTTCAGTCCCGGTAAAAAATTCAAGGTCAACCATGAATTTATTGCCAATGATCTGTTCTTCAGTAAGACAGCCATGATAAGCGGGAAATTCCATTCCTGATAAAGTGATAAGTCCCATATTGCATAAGTTTGATTCAACGAAATTAAAGAATATCCTCAAACATGATGTATATTTTCTTAAATCGTCTTATTTTTGCACCTCACTCCTGCTTCCCTTTCCTCCCGTCCCGCATGTGCGGGATTTGTGATTGGAGAAGTGGAAAGAATTGATAAGACAACATGATGGAAACCTCAAAACCCGAAAAATCTCTGAACTTCATTCATGAAATCATTGAAGAAGATAGCAGAAACAATAAATACGAAGGCCGCGTTCATACACGCTTTCCGCCCGAACCTAATGGTTATTTACATATAGGTCATGCCAAGTCAATTTGTTTGAACTTTGGTACCGCAGCAAAATACAATGGCATTTGCAACCTCAGGTTCGACGATACAAATCCCGTAAAAGAAGATGTCGAATACGTTGATTCCATCAGGGAAGATGTCCGCTGGCTCGGATTTGACTGGGGTGACAGGGAATATTATGCTTCCGACTATTTCGAACAATTGTATGAATATGCTGAATTTCTTATAAAAAAGGGGAAAGCATTTGTATGCGATCTGAGCGTGGAAGATATTGGACTATTTCGTGGTACCATTACACAAGCCGGAAAAGAAAGCCCATATAGGAACCGTACTGTTGAAGAGAATCTTGACTTGTTTCGCAGAATGCGTTCGGGTGAATTTCCTGACGGGTCAAAAGTTTTAAGGGCAAAGATAAACATGGCTCACTCCAATATGCTGATGCGCGATCCAATTCTGTATCGCATCATTCATGCTGAACATCACCGGACCGGCGACAAATGGTGCATTTACCCTATGTATGATTTTGCTCACGGGCAGTGCGACTCCATTGAAAATATCACACATTCTATATGTACGCTGGAGTTCGAGGTGCACCGCCCATTGTACGACTGGTTCATAAAAGAGCTTGAGATCTTTGCTCCTCAGCAAATTGAATTTGCCCGCCTCAACCTCACAAATACCGTAATGAGCAAGCGTAAACTGCTCGGGCTTGTGCAAGGTGGTTATGTTAAAGGCTGGGACGATCCCCGAATGCCAACTATTTGCGGACTGAGAAGAAGAGGTTATACTCCCGAATCTATCCGGAATTTTGCAGACATCATAGGTGTTGCAAAACGCGATAATGTTATTGATGTAGCGCTGCTTGAACATTGCATCCGTGAAGACCTTAACAAACGGGCGTTGCGCAGGCTTGCCGTTATAAACCCTTTAAAACTTATCATTGAAAATTATCCTGATGACATGGTTGAAGAACTTGAAGCTGTTAATAACCCTGAATACCCGGAAGCCGGCATACGAAAAATTCCTTTTTCAAAAGCGCTTTATATTGAACAGGAAGACTTCATGGAAAATGCGCCTCCTAAGTTTTTTCGGCTGTCCCCTGGTAACGAAGTGCGTCTTAAATATGGATATATTGTGAAATGCACAGGCATTGTTAAAGAAGAAAACACAGGGCAGATAAAAGAAGTCCATTGCACTTACGATCCCGAAACACGCAGAGGAATGCCAAACAGCAACAAAAAAGTAAAAGGCACTATCCATTGGGTTTCTGTGAAGCATGCGATGAAAGCTGAAGTAAGGTTGTATGAACATCTTTTTATAAAAGAAAATCCGGAAGAAATAGAGGAAGGTCAGGATTTTAAAGCAAACATTAACCCTGATTCTCTTCAGATAAAGACCTGCTTTGCCGAACCATGCCTCAAAGAGGCAAAAGCCGGAGAAAAATACCAGCTTGAACGCCTGGGATATTTTTGTGTTGATCCTGATTCCGAAAGCGAAAAACCTGTTTTAAACAGAACAGTAACATTAAAGGATTCATGGTCGAAAATAGCGAAAAAATAATTTTTCTGCTGCCTACTGAACTATCCGGCCCAATTCTCCCTGTCAAGACTTCTATAATGGATAGCCTCTGCTAAATGATCTGTTTTAATTTCTTCGCTGTTATCAAGGTCGGCGATAGTACGGGCGACTTTAAGAATTCTGTCGTAAGCTCTTGCAGAAAGGCTCAGCTTGTCCATAGCAGTTTTCAACAGGTTCTGTCCTGTATCATCAATTTTACAAATGGTGCGCAACAGCTTTGAAGTTATCTGAGCGTTGCAATGTATCCCATCTATATTCTTGTAGCGTTGTTCCTGTATCTGTCGCGCAGCAACGACTCTATTACGTATCACTTCACTTTTTTCAGCCTCATGGATGCTGGATAGTTCTTTAAAAGGAACCGGAGTAACTTC
>JBBAAT010000005.1:0-22219 GCA_041658145.1 Bacteroidales bacterium
ATTTGAATTAAAATACAAACTCTAATTATAAAAAGCCCTTCGTTCCGATAGCTATCGGAATTCGGAGGGTTTTTTTGTGTAGTACATAATAACTATTTGGACATTTAAACAGTCTGATAAACTGATAAAAAAAATGAAAAAATGATTTTTTTCTTGGTTTATTGAAAAATATTTTACCTTTGTCTTTAATTCACGGATTCAGGTAATACTTAAACAAAATGAAAATGAAAAAGTGTTTAATTCTAGTTTGCTTACTGAGTTTAGTAATGTTGACTGTTCACTCACAAACGAAGCAAGGTACCCCCTCGCAAATCATCATATACCAGGGTGATGTTGCAGGAACGGGGCCAGGTCTCAATTCTCTTAAACTTGCAGTTGGTGAAGAAGCCACAGTCACAGCCAAAGGTATAGATGAAAATGGCAATGATGTTTCGATTTGGCCTACATGGAAATGTGACAGTGAACTATCCATTAAAGTTGTGGAGGGTAAAAGCAAAACAGCTATCGTAAAAGCCCTGAAGGAATCAGCCGTTACAACATTCTTCACTGCTGTTTACATTACTGATGAAGGCAAAAAGGTGACAGCTGACGGCATGGTTCAGATTAAGGCAAAATAATTAGTGTCTGTCCATAAAGTCAAAATAAGCCACAGATTCACAGATTTAAAAATAATGTTACTACTCAGCAGATGCTGACTTAATAATAGAACACGGATAACACAGATATGGCTGATTTACGCTGATAAAATCTGTGTTAATCCGCGTTATCCGTGTTCCATTTTTTATTTTCTGTGCAATTTGACATGCACCTTTATAATTTCATCAAGTTTTTCTTATAGTTTTTTTATACATTTGCCTTGAAACTTTTAAAACGAACTTTTATGAAAAAGCTCATAGTAATTATTCTTTTCAGCGCTATTGGTATATATAGCGCGAAAGCCCAGGATGAAAAAGCCAAGGATGAAGGAAACAAAGGAGGATTTTCACTTGGGAAACAAGATAAATTAATGCTTAATTTTTACACTGACCTATGGCAGGATGTTGATTCATCCATGACAGTGAGCGCTTATAGCCCCGGATTTGATGTTTATGGTATGTATAATATTCCTTTCGGAAAAAGTAAATTCGGTCTTGGTTTTGGGTTCGGTATTGGCTCGCACAACATACGCAGCAATGCTATGCCTGCAAATGAAGTTAAATTCGACACTACAAGCGGCCATAATGTTGAAACCGGCAAAACGATTTTTGAAAGAATACCGGATTATGTGAATAATAAGGAAATAAATTACGACATTAATAAATTAACTCTTACTTATTTTGATATACCATTAGAACTGCGGTATAAAACAGAAACCAAAAAAGACAAAACAATAAAATTTGCAATAGGATTTAAAGCCGGTTACTTACTAAGCAGCCATACAAAATACAAAGGTAATGACCAGGCAGGTGGCGATGCGGATGTTAAATATAAAACATACAAAATCAAAAATCTGGAGCCATTAAGATATGGGGCTACTATCAGGTTTGGATATGGGTTATATAATATTTTTGCATATTATTCTTTGAGTAAAATTTTCAAGGCTGATAAAGGTCCGGAAATGTATCCAATCTCTGCTGGTATTTGCATTACGCCTTTCTAAAGAAAACAGAAAATTCCCAACATTATAATTGCTCCCACAAAGAATCCGGTATAAATTTCGGATGGCTTGTGGGAGTTTAATTTTAGCCTTGCATACCCCACAAGTCCGGCTATTAGTATAATAACCATGATTGGGAACATCAGGTCGAGCGACATATTCAGCGATAATCCGGCAACTATACCAAACACTCCTCCTATGCCTACCATGTGTATGCTGATCTTCCACCAGATATTAATAATGATAACCACTATAACGAGGAAAGTAGCACCCATCATATAAAAGGTGTATATATCAGGCAATTGCAACTGTCGAAATATGTTATAGGTAAGAAAATAAAAAACAGCAATAATAAGGTAAGGATATCGTCTTTCCTGGCGGGTTTCCATCAGATAACTTTGTATAAGACCCTGTCGTTTCATTAAAAAAACTATTATCAGAGGAAAGATTATTGTGGTAATTACAACAAATCCGATGAGCATGAGCCTTGCGTTCAAAACGATCCCGAATGAGAAAAAAGATTTCAGGTTAAAAAGAAGCAACAAGCAATACAGAGGGAGAAATATCGGGTGAAATAAATATGTGATTGTTTTCGCAATTCGGTATTCAATCTTTTCCATCCTTTTTTTATATTATAAACGGCATAAAACCTTTCATTTTATAAGAGGTATAAAGGTTATAAGGGTATAAGGATATTGAGATATTCGCTGCGCTGATATTGGGAAATTCGCTTCGCTGATATTAAAAAAGCCAATATCAATGAATATCTTAATATCAATCAATATCAATAATACTATTTCCATATACCCTATAACTTATTTAACAAATGCACAAATTCCTGCCTGCCGGTAGGCAAGGTATCCCGTTTCAAGTATATCAGATTTCTCTTCTTAATCTTGCTACTGAAATATTCAGTTGTTCGCGGTATTTAGCGATAGTCCGGCGGGCAATATTATACCCTTTTTCATTGAGTATTTTTGCAAGCTCATCATCCGTCAAAGGTTTTTTCTTGTTTTCAATGTTGATACAATCCTGCAATATCTTCTTTACTTCCCTTGTTGATACTTCTTCACCGCTATCGGTTGACAAGGATTCGGAAAAAAAGGTTTTCAACAAAAAAGTACCATAAGGTGTTTGCACATATTTGCTGTTAGACACCCTTGAAATTGTGCTGATATCAAGATTAACTTTTTCCGCAATATCTTTCAGTATCATAGGTTTTATAAGGGTTTCATCTCCTTCCAGAAAATACGCCCTTTGATATTCCATAATGGCAGTCATGGTCTGAAAAAGTGTTATCTGCCTTTGTTTTATTGCATCAATAAACCATTTCGCAGAATCAATCTTCTGCTTTACAAAGAGCATGGTTTCTTTATTGTTAACATTCTTATCCTTGCACTTGGAATAAGTTGCATGCATTTCCTGATATATTTTGCTAATTCTGAGATCCGGAGCGTTTTTGGAATTAAGAAATAATTCAAGTTCCCCGTTATTATTCGTAATCACAAAATCTGGTACAACATACTGCGTCGATCTGGATGTTTCCATATAAGTATTGCCCGGCTTAGGATTTAGTTTAAGTATTTCGTTGATCGCAGTTTTTAATTGGGCTTCAGAAATGCCTGCTTTTTTGGTTATTTTATCATAATGTTTTTTGGTGAACTCTTCAAAATGCGATTCAAGGATCAGAATTGCATTTTTTACAGCATCCGTTGCAGGGCTAATCCTTTTCAATTGAAGAACAAGGCATTCCTGAAGATTTTTAGCTCCTACACCTGGGGGGTCAAATTCCTGAATAATGTTAAGCAGGTGTTTAATTTCTTCAGCATTTGTTTTTATGTTCATAGAAAATGCCAGGTCATCTGCCATTGCATAAATATCGCGCTGCAGGTAACCCGAATCATCCAGATTACCGATAATATGGGCAGCTATCTGATATTCGCGGTTATCAAGGATCCGCAGTCCTAATTGCGACAGAAGCTGCTCCTGAAATGTAATACCGGCAGCATAAGGAGTTTCTTTTCGTTCATCATCAGGGCTGGTATTATTTGCTACAAGGCGGTAAGTGGGAATATCATCTTCATCAACATAATCAGAAAAGGCGAATTCGTCTTCTTCGTCGCGCTCTGATTCTTTCTCTCCATCTTCGTCATCTTCAGGCTCACCTGACATATCATCATCTAATTCCTCCTCATTTACTTCTTCTTCCTCATCTTCGCCCTCTTCCAATGCAGGATTTTCTTCTATTTCCTGTTTTATCCTCTGTTCAAGGGCAATAGTAGGTACCTGCAGCAATTTCATCAACTGGATTTGCTGTGGAGAAAGTTTCTGAAGAAGCTTTTGTTGTAATTTCTGATTTAACATAAAAAATCTCCATTTATTTCTTCACTCCTGCAAGTTAATCAATCATGCAGCAAAAAGCAAGAAATATTTGTAAATAATTTAAAGGAATCTCTAAAAACTCCATTAGAACGTCATTGCGAGCTTGCCTTCCGGCAGGCAGGGAAGGGACGACCGAAGCAATCTCAACATTCCCGCCTGACTGACGTAGTCGGGCAGGGAAGCACGCTGAATAAGATTGCTTCCCATTTCGTTCCTCATGGTTCGCAATGACGATGAGGTTTTTAGAGGCACCCTTAAAACTCTGCATTTTGCGGTGTTCTCGGAAAAGGGATCACGTCCCTGATATTACTCATACCTGTAACAAATAAGATCAGCCGCTCAAAACCCAATCCAAATCCGCTATGTGGCGCTGTACCAAATTTACGGGTATCAATATACCACCACAAATCGCTTTTATTTATTTGCATTTCTGTTATTCTTGCCGTAAGCCTGTTATAGTCTTCTTCTCTTTGCGATCCGCCAATGATCTCGCCGATTTTGGGAAAAAGCACATCCATTCCTCTAACGGTTTTCCCGTCATCGTTCTGTTTCATGTAAAATGCCTTTATTTCCTTAGGATAATCCGTGAGAATTACAGGTTTTTTAAAATGTTTTTCCACTAAAAATCTTTCATGCTCCGATTGCAGATCACTACCCCAGCTTGTAGGAAATTCAAATTTTTCGTTCGATTTCTGCAAAATGTCAACTGCCGTTGTATATGTGAGCCTTTCGAAATCAGTATTAACAATAGATTTTAGTCTTTCTATGAGTTCCTTATCGTACATGTTGTTTAAAAATTCAAGATCATCAGGGCAATTTTCAAGCGCATAACGGATTATATATTTAAGGAAATCCTCTGCAAGATCCATGTTGTCATTGATATCATAAAAAGCCATTTCGGGTTCTATCATCCAAAATTCAGCAAGATGACGCGGCGTGTTTGAATTTTCCGCTCTGAAAGTAGGGCCGAATGTATAAACCAGCGATAAAGCCATAGCGCCCAGCTCGCCTTCTAATTGCCCGGAAACAGTAAGATTTGTGGGCTTTCCGAAAAAGTCTTTTGAGTAATCTATGCCGCCATTTTCATTTTTTGGAGGATTGTCCATATCCAGCGTTGTTACCCTAAACATGGCTCCTGCTCCTTCGGCATCAGACCCTGTAATAATTGGAGTATGCAGATAGTAAAAGCCGTTGTCGTTAAAATATTTGTGGATAGCATAAGCCATTGCATGTCGGATCCGCAATACCGCTCCGAAAGTATTTGTTCTCGGCCTCAGATGTGCAATCTCTCTTAAAAATTCGAGGGTATGACCTTTTTTCTGCAATGGATATGTTTCGGCATCTGCGGTTCCATACAATTCAATTTTTTCGGCCGTTATCTCAACTTTTTGCCCTGAACCAATTGATTCAACTAATTTCCCGGAAACGCCAATACAGGCGCCTGTAGTTATTTGCTTCAACAGGTTTTCATCAAATTTTTGAACTTCTGCAACAATCTGAATGCTGTGAATCACCGATCCATCGTTAAGTGCAATGAATATAATATTTTTATTGCCCCTCTTTGTTCTAACCCAGCCTTTAACCATTACGGAGCTGCCAATACCGGCGATTTCGGGATTTTTCAGCAATTCACTGATCTTATTTCTTCGGAAATGATCCATGATGATTTGTTATCTTTTTGCAAAAAAACGATTTTTTAGCGGGATAAGCAATAATAAAAAATTTCATGTAAATTTGTAATAAAATTAAACAACATTTCAGATGGAATTATCCCCTCTTACTTCAATAAGCCCTGTTGACGGGCGTTATAGAAAACAAACAGAAGATATTGCAAAGTATTTTTCCGAATATGCCCTGATACGTTCAAGGATATATGTGGAGATAGAATATTTTATTTTGCTTTGCGAAATCCCTTTGCCACAACTGAAAACTTTGAAAAAGGATCATTTTAAAAAGATAAGAAAAATTTATTTTGATTTCAATCCGGATGAGGCTTTAAAAATTAAAGAGATTGAAAAGAGTACCAACCATGATGTAAAAGCCGTGGAATATTACCTGAAAGAAAAGTTCGAAAAGCTTGGTATCACTGAATTCTCAGAGTTCATTCATTTTGGACTGACCTCACAGGACATCAATAATACCGCCGTTCCCCTGTTACTGAAAGAAGCATTCGAAAGATACCTGAAACCCTTGTTTGACAGCCTTGTGAATAAGCTTGACGGTTTTTCAAAAGAGTGGATAAAAATCCCGATGCTTGCGCGCACACACGGTCAGCCTGCATCACCCACTAAGCTGGGAAAAGAGATAAAAGTTTTTTCAGAAAGATTAAAAGTTCAGATCAAACAATTAGAGAAAATCCCTTTTTCTGCAAAATTTGGCGGAGCGACCGGAAATTTCAACGCACATCATGTAGCTTATCCTGAAATCAATTGGGCATCGTTTGCGAATATTTTTGTGAATAAAAAACTCGGGTTGCAGCGTTCGCAAACTACTACGCAGATTGAGCATTATGATAACCTTGCCGCTTTTTTTGACAACCTGAAAAGGATCAACACCATCCTGATTGACCTGAATCGTGATATGTGGACATATATTTCGATGGCATATTTTACACAGAAAATAAAAAAGAGTGAAGTGGGTTCTTCTGCCATGCCGCATAAAGTGAATCCCATTGATTTTGAAAATTCCGAAGGCAATCTAGGTTTTGCAAATGCAATATTTGAACATCTATCAGCAAAATTGCCGGTATCAAGACTTCAGCGCGACCTGACGGACTCAACGGTGTTGAGAAATATTGGAGTTCCGATAGCGCACACAGTTATTGCATTTCAATCATTGATGAAAGGATTAGATAAACTTGTAGTAAACGAAAATGCAATCTGCAAAGACCTTGATGACAACTGGGCTGTGGTTGCCGAAGCCATTCAGACAATTCTCAGAAGGGAAGGATATCCAAAACCTTATGAAGCCTTGAAAGAACTGACACGAACCAGTGAAAAAATCACAAAAGAAAAAATTCATAAGTTCGTAGATGGACTGAAAGTACAGGAAAAGGTGAAAAAGGAGTTGAAAGTGATTACACCTTTTAATTATACCGGGATATAGCTACTTATACTTTGCACGGGATACCTTGCCTACCGACAGGCAGGAATTATGACACTTCTAATTTTAGTTCGCCAAGACGAATCGGTGAAAAAAAAGTAAACGGTAATCAGTAATCAGTTACTTTGTCAAATACAAAAATGACATCGTAATTATAATAATAAAAAATATATGCAAAAGCAATTATTAATGGGTGACGAAGCAATAGCTCAGGGGGCTATTGATGCGGGATTATCGGGGATATATGCATACCCTGGCACACCTTCTACCGAAATATCAGAATATGTGCATGCCTCGAAAGAAGCGAAGGAAAAGAATATCCGTGCAAGCTGGGCAGCCAACGAAAAAACAGCTTACGAAGCTGTACTCGGAAAGGATGGCTTATAACTAATACAGAACCTTATGTGAATATTCCTAACTATCCTGATATGGAAAAAATAATGGCAGAAGTGAAAAATTTTCCACGGAATATTGCTATCAATGCTGATAAAATTGCATTTGACCTGGGTTCCCCAAAATCTGCCAATATGGTAATTCTTGGCGCTGCATCCCCTTTTATCAATATGCCTTTTGAAAAACTTGAGAATGCTGTAAAAACAATATTCGGAAGAAAGGGGGAAGAAGTTGTGAATGTGAACCTGCAATGTTTAAAAGCCGGAAGAAAGCTTGCACAAAAGATGAATGGAAACTTCTAACATCACAATTTGTGATACCATTTAAGTTATGTTCGATTTTCATTTGGCAAATCTTTATGAAGTTGAAACCAAAAACCTAACCTGTATAATTCATAAATCAGGGCTAAAGCCCGATGTTACTTGGTTTTTACTAACCCCAGCCTTAAGGCTGGGGTTATGCAAACAATCTATAAATAAAGGGCTTTAGCCCTGAAAATAAATTTCGTGAATTAATCAGGCTGAACCTTGCAGTAAAAAGAAATATAGGGCGGTTTCCCGCCGATTTTATGTTTGAATTAACTAAAGATGAATGGGAAAATTTAAGGTTACAAGTTGAAATCTTAAACATCAATTCTTTGAGGTTGCAAAATGTTACCTCAAACAAAATAAATGCTGTAAACCCCAACGGCAGTATGGAAAGTTTGAGGTCACAAATTGTTACCTCAAACAGAGGAGGTACTCGTTACATGCCTTTTGCATTTACAGAGCAGGGAGTTGCAATGTTATCCAGTGTGCTGAAAAGCAAAAAAGCATTAGAGGTAAATATTGCCATTATGAGAGCCTTTGTAGTGATGAGGCAGTATTACATGAATTATAAAGAACTGAAACTGAAAATTGAAAAACTTGAAAAAGAAATGAACCTGAAATTCAAAGATATTTATGAGGCATTGAAATATCTTTTAGAGCCTCCACAGCAACCGAGAAAACAAATAGGCTATAAAACAAATGATGAGTAAAATACCTGATATAAATATTTAAAAGTAGAATTATGGAACATGATAATTTATTAATAGTATTTTATTTCACGCTCTGTAATAGATTCTGGAATACCATTTTTAAATGTAGTTTTCTTTAATCTGTTGCCGATTTCATCATATTCATACTTGAAAGTATATTTTTTTAAATAGGAACTGCCGTCTGAATTGTATAAGTTCCTCTCAATTATATTCCCTTTGTTATCATACTTGAAAGTGCTTTTAAAATCAAAACTGCCGTCTGAGTCGTAAGAGTTCTCCTCAGTTTTATTCCCTTTGCCATCATACTTGTAAGTTGTTTTTAAAAACAAACTGCCGTCTGAATTGTAAGTGTTCTCCTCAATTATATTCCCTTTGTCGTCGTACTTGTAAATACCTTTATAATCCAAACCGCCGTCTGAATCGTAAGTGTTCTCCTCAGTCTTATTTCCTTTGTTATCGTACTTGTAAGTAACTTTTTTATGCAAACTGCCGTCTGACCAGTACCAGTTCTCCTCAATCTTATTCCCAATTTTATTAAAGAGTAAAATAATTTTGAATCGTATATCTTTTTTTTGAATTTTTCCAAACTTATCTACTGCATAAAACGAAGTTTCTGTTAATGTTTTAACCTTTCCTATTAATCCTATCTCTGACAGGTCGTTTTTGATTTTAGCAATTGAATCCTGTTTCAAAGAATCAAGGCGTTTCTGCTCTGCCTCCTTATCTTTTTTACTTGGGCCGCAGGAAACAAAAGCTACCATTCCGGCAACTAACAATATTGATAATAATTTTTTCATTTGAAATTATTTTGGTATTGCAAGCAAAGTTAAATAATTTTAAACATAAAAAATTATTTTATGAAAAAGTTGTCAATTTGATAACTTATATATATCTTTGCAAATAAATGACCGGCATGAGAGTTTTTAATAAAAGTACTTTGAGAAATTTTTATGAAAAACATGAGGATAGCAAGGAACAACTTTTAACATGGTATAAAGTTGCAACCAAAGCAAACTGGAAAAGTTTTAATGATGTAAAAAAATATTTTAATTCAGTAGATTGTATCAAAGATAGCTTATTTGTGTTTAATATAAAAGGCAATAATTACAGGTTGGTTGTTGATTTTAATTTCAGGATGCAGTGGGCTTTTATAACCTTTATAGGCACTCATTCAGATTATGATAAAAGAAAATTTAATTAAGCAATTTTAATTATGAAAACATATTTGAAAATAGTGGAAACAAAAAAAGATTATGAAATTGCATTAAAAAAATTTCAGGAGTTATTTCATGCAAAATCCGGAAGTGAAGCGGAAAAAGAAGCAAAACTTTTGGCGCTTTTAATTGAGGACTATGAAACTAAAAATATTCATATTCCAGAACCCGATCCGATTGAAGCTATTAAATTTATGATGGGGCAAAGCCGGATGAACCTGAAAGATTTGGCGGAAATACTTGGCAACAAAGGCAATATTTCAAAAGTGCTTAACAGAAAAAGGAAACTTTCTATTGAAATGATTAGAAAATTAAGTAAATGTTTGCATATTCCTACCGATATTCTTATAAAAGATTATCCTTTGGCTGTATGAATGAATTTATAAAATAAAAAATCCAACATTTTATTACCCTATTGTTACTAAAAAAAACAAATAAAAAATTATTTCTGTCCCCCAAGCGTACCCCCTAAAAATAAAAACCCCTGTAAAACAAATATTTACAAGGGTTATTGGTAGCGAGAACGAGAATTGAACTCGTGACCTCCGGGTTATGAATCCGACGCTCTAACCATCTGAGCTACCTCGCCGTATTTAGTGTCTTACAATTAATATTCTAATCCGCCAATTGGCGGACAAAATATTTATGAATTAAGATTCAGGAATTAAGATTTTTAAATCCTACATCCTTGAATCCCAAATCCTAATTTGGTTGTGGCTTGTCCACGTTAGGTGTGCAAAGATATAAAAATTTTTCAAAAATGAAATGAAGAGTAAAAGGGAAAATTATCGAATTGCATATAGCTTTTAACCGATAATCCTCAGCTTTGCAAATTTTAGCAACAATTGCTTTTGTCCAACGCCATCAAAGAATACCATGGCTTTTTTATCATGAGTTTTACCTTCAATGCTGATTACCTTGCCTTTCCCGAAACGTTCATGTTCCACTTCCATTCCAACCTGAAGCTGTTCTGTGATGTTCTCTGTATGTTCAAAGCGGCTGTTGGTTGATTTCTGTACAGCTTTATTAAAAGGAATCAGGTTTTTATTACTTGTTTGGCTGGATTGTAATGATTTTTTAGATGGTTTTGTCGGTTTTTCACCGTTGCCGAAAATAAAATCATTCGACAGTTGTGTCTTCCTTTTAGGCATTTCAAGAAAAGCTGTGTCGATTTCTTCAATAAACCTGCTGGGTTCACAAAAATTCAAGTTGCCCCATTTGTAACGGGTTTCGGCATAAGAGACTGTAACACGCTTCATGGCTCTCGTTAGTGCAACATAAAACAACCGTCTTTCTTCTTCAAGTTCCGTGCGGGTTCCAAGTGATTGCATTGATGGGAAAAGATTTTCTTCAACTCCTGCAATGTAAACATGAGGAAATTCAAGCCCTTTTGCTGCATGAATAGTCATTAGCGAAACATAGTTTCCATCATCCTTACCGGGGTCTTCAGCATCGGTCAGCAGCGAAATATCCTGCATATACTCTTCAAGAGTTTTCATGGAACTTTCAGCATTTTCTGTTTCTTCCTGCTCTGTGAATTCTTTGATACCGTTCAGCAATTCTTCAATATTTTCATATCGTGCTATTCCTTCGGGCGTATTGTCTTCGCTTATGTCTTTGAGAATACCGGAGGATTTTGCAATGTGCTGTGCTGCGACATAAGCATTTTTTGTTTTAAGCATAGCCGCAAAGCTTTTAATCATGATGGCAAATTCGTATGTTTTTTCTGCTGCACCGCCTAAACCGAATGATTTAATATTATCTATTACATCCCAGGGCGGAAGCTGGTTTTGGTCAGCAATCACCATAATTTTTTCCTGGGTTGTTTTGCCGATCTTCCTGTTTGGATAATTGATGATTCGCCACAATGCTTCTTCATCCTTATTGTTAATGGCAAGGCGGAAGTAAGCAAGTATATCCTTAATTTCTTTTCGTTTATAAAAAGATAAACCGCCAAAAATTTTATAAGGGATGTTTAGCTTGCGAAGCGCTTCTTCCATTGTGCGCGACTGGGCATTGGTGCGGTAAAGTACGGCAAAAGATGAATTCTGAAGTTGATACTGCATCTTTTGCTCGAAGATGGAGTTTGCTACAAGTTGCCCTTCCTGGTTGTCGGATGCAGCTTTAAGGATATGAACCTTTTCACCTGTATCATTGTCTGTCCAGATTTCTTTGAATATCTGATCCTTGTTATTTACAATGATGCTGTTTGCCGCACCCACAATGTTTTTGGAGGAACGGTAGTTCTGCTCTAATTTAAAAATTTTTATATCGGGATAATCATTTTTCAGGTTGAGAATATTTTTGATATTGGCTCCCCTGAAAGCGTAAATGCTTTGTGCATCATCGCCTACTACACAAATATTTTCGTTGTTTGCTGCAAGTTTTTTTACAATCAGATATTGAGAATAATTGGTGTCCTGATATTCATCAACAAGTATGTATTTAAATTGTTGTTGGTATTTATAGAGAACTTCAGGAAAATCACGCAGCAGTACGTTCATCTTGAAAAGTAAATCATCAAAATCCATAGCCGAAGATCGGAACAACCGCTGATCATATTGTGTATAAATCTCTCCAAGCCGCGGTTTGCCTGCCATTTTATCATGCTGTTGTATTTCGTAATGTTCGTTATATTCACGGGCTGAAATAAGATTGGTCTTGGCACCCGAAATTTGTTTCAATACATAAGCTGCCGGATATATTTTTTCGTCGAGTTCCTGCTCTTTTATTATGGATTTCAGCAGGCTTTTGGAATCATCGGTATCATAAATGGTATAATTGCTCTGATATCCGAGACGGTGTCCTTCAACACGCAATATGCGGGCAAAAATGGAATGAAATGTTCCCATCCATACATTTTTTGCATCTGCCATTCCGACAAGTCCCGTAATTCTCTCTTTCATTTCCCTGGCTGCTTTGTTTGTAAAGGTAAGAGCGAGGATATTAAATGGATCAATACCAATGCTGAGAAGGTATGCAACGCGGTATGTAAGCGCTCTTGTTTTTCCTGAACCCGCTCCTGCTATCACCATTACAGGGCCTTCAGTATTAAGAACCGCTTCGCGTTGTGCGTCGTTCAGGTCGTTTAAAAAATCAGTCACGGTAAATATTTGATTTGGTAAAAGTACAAGGATTTTAACGAATCTTCAGATGTTATTTTAACGTGAGTTTTGTATTTCATTAATAAAATTTGGTTTTTAACAATAGTATTTTCATTTTATATTGTTTGATTTTAGTGGGTTTTTGTGATTTAGTGATTTTGTGGCAAAAATATACTGCCACTAAAACGCAAAAACACAAAATTTCACGAAACATAATTACTTTATTAAATTGTTTTCAATTAGTTTAATCCAAAACTCACGTTATTTAAAAAACTTTGGTAGTTTACCCTCAACGGTTTTTATAAAAGAAATGGATATGATCATATCTTTCTTAAACAAGTGTTCGATTTTTCATTTTTCAATAAAATATTTTTGTAATATTGCTAAATAGTTACCCGTTTCCTTGCCTCGCCTTCGGCTCGGTCATATAACAGGCGGATATGTTTAATTTGATAAAATACAATGAAATGTTTTAATTTTCAGATAAAAAGACAGCTATGAGTTTTTTTGATGATGCCGATAATGAAGATTTTGATGCGGAAGCTGAAAACAAGCGCATTGAAAATCTTCCTGTTTACAAAAAAGCAGAAGACCTTCTTGAACTCACACAAACCATCTGTGATGTAATTGATGGAGAAAAAGATGTATTACACATGCGCGAAATGATGCTTGGAAATGCAATGACCATTCCCGCAAAGATTGCAGGCGCGGAAGGAGGAGATTTATACAGCATTCGTTTTGACAATGCCACACTTATCAAACTTTCAGCAAGAGAACTGTTAGCGCAAACTTCTGTTTTGAGAAGAGAAAAACTCATTGAAGAAAAATATATTGACATGTTCAGAAAAGAAATTGAAGAGTTTCGCATATTGTTTCTTGAATGGGCGAAATCATTTGACAAGACAAATGATATTTCGGATGAGTGGGATATAAAAAATCTTTGATTTAATTTTTCATTCTTCTTCAAAACACAATTCATTTAATAAAATATTTTTGTAATATTGCTGAATAGTTACCCGTATCGGTATATAACAAGCGCTAAAGTAAATTTTATGGTACTCAAAAATTTGAAAATAAAAAAAATATTACTTGGTTTTTCATTTATTGCTTTGGTTTTTAATATAAATGCGCAAACAACAATAGTTGACAGCATTATTTCGGGAGGCATTTATCGATCTTACCGTTTATATGTTCCGGCAATTTATAATGCAAGCAATCCTCCCTGTCCTTTAATACTTAATTTGCACGGATACGGGAGCGATGCTCTCAGCCAGCAATATTACGGCAATTTTATGCCAGTTGCAGATACGGCAAATTTTTTAGTGGTGCATCCTCAGGGTACGAACTATTACGGTTATTTTTGGAATGCAGGGATAGTTTCCAGTGGGGTTGACGATATTGGTTTTTTGTCGAATTTGATTGATTCAATTAAATCGCAATATAATATTGATCTGAACAGGGTTTACTCAACAGGTATGAGCAACGGTGGTTTTATGAGCTATACATTGGCTTGTGCTTTAAGTAACAGAATTGCCGCCATTGCCTCTGTAGCAGGAAGTATTTTCGACACACAATACGCAACATGTAATCCGGGAAGGGCTGTGCCTGTGATGCAAATTTCCGGCACCGCCGATAATATTGTTCCTTATAACGGCGATACTACAAATAATTATTACGGCGTTTTAATCATGGAACCAATCGATACGATTGTAAAATATTGGGTAAACAATAATGGCTGTGATCCAACGCCTGTTTTTTCATCAGTTCCCGATATAGTTACAACTGACGGATGCACCGCAGATCATTATGTTTACAATAATGGAAATTTAGGTTCGACGGTTGAACTATTTAAAATTATTGGAGGCGGGCATACATGGCCGGGATCAGATACTTTGATTGGTGTTACCAACAAAGATTTTAATGCATCCGTTGAGATATGGAGATTTTTTAGAAAGTACACTTTAACGCAATTTATAGGGATCAACGAAATTTTGTCCCTCAATGAAAAAATATTGATCTATCCTAATCCTGCTATAAATGAGTTGATCATTCAAAATGAAAATGGTTTTTTCAATACGAATATGGATATCTTTTCAGTTGAAGGAAAATTGATGTGCTCTCAGATACTAAACGGAAATAAAGTTAAATTCGATATTTCTATTTTTCCCTCAGGTATGTATCTGCTTAAAACCAGAGGTGTTTTAAAAGTAACAGTGAGTAAGTTTATAAAGGAGTAGGATTGTTATTAATCAATCAATGGATCCCGAACTTTCGGGATCAATGAATGTTTTTTAATATCATTTCCCCCATTCGTCCAAAAAAAATAATTTTCTAACCACTTGAAAAACAATTAATATTGAAGGTACAATAGATGTAATTAGAAAAAAACATAGGATTTTGAAAATATTTTCATTTTTCCTGTTGGTTTTTTGAAATAAACTTATACCTTTGCACTCCCTTAATTTACGGGTATTTTAGTTTTTAGAATTCAATAAAATAGTTTTACTATGCCAACAATTCAACAGTTAGTACGTAAAGGACGCAATAAAAACGTGGAAAAGAGTAAGTCTCCGGCGCTTGGTTCCTGCCCTCAGAGAAGAGGTGTTTGTGTCAGAGTTTACACCACCACGCCTAAAAAGCCAAACTCCGCCATGCGGAAAGTTGCAAGGGTAAGGCTCACCAACAGCAAGGAAGTGAATGCATATATTCCCGGTGAAGGCCACAACCTTCAGGAGCACTCTATTGTAATGATACGGGGTGGCAGGGTAAAAGACCTTCCTGGTGTGAGGTATCACGTAATTCGTGGTGCATTGGATACATCAGGTGTAGAGGGACGCAACCAGAGCAGGTCTAAATACGGAACCAAACGTCCGAAAAAAAAGGCAACAACAAAGTAGTTTAATGAAAAATTATAATAAATCATCATATAGAAAATGAGGAAAGCTAAACCCAAAAAGAAAATTTATCTTCCCGACCCGAAGTTTAACGATACTTTGGTAACTATGTTTGTAAACAACCTGATGTTAAGGGGAAAGAAAAATGTGGCTTACAAAATTTTTTACGATGCTATTGATATAGTTTCGCAGAAATTAAGTGAGGATGGTCTTGAAGCATGGAAAAAAGGACTAGTTAATGTTACTCCACAGGTTGAAGTAAGAAGCCGCAGAATAGGAGGCGCTACATTTCAGATTCCTTCGGAAATAAAGCCCGAAAGAAAAACAGCGTATGCCATTAAAGCATTGATTATGTACGCTCGTAAGCGCAACGAAAAATCAATGAGCCAGAAATTAGCCGGTGAAATTATGTCTGCATTCAAAGAAGAAGGTGGTGCATTCAAAAAGAAAGAAGATACTCACCGCATGGCTGAAGCAAATAAAGCATTCTCTCATTTCAGGTTTTAATTATTACGAGGCTCCCGATATAAAAAATGATTAGAAATCTCACATATACAAGGAACATAGGCATAATGGCGCACATTGATGCGGGTAAAACCACAACAACTGAGCGTATATTGTATTATACCGGTGTAAACAGGAAGATCGGAGAAGTGGATGATGGCGCTGCAACCATGGACTGGATGGTGCAGGAGCAGGAAAGAGGTATTACCATCACCGCTGCGGCAACCACTTGTTACTGGGATTTTAATGACGAACAATATAAGATTAATATTATTGATACTCCCGGTCATGTTGATTTCACTGTGGAAGTGGAACGTTCACTCAGAGTGCTCGACGGAGCTGTTGCACTGTTTTGTGCTGTAGGCGGCGTACAACCTCAGTCGGAAACAGTATGGCGACAGGCAGATAAATATCATGTTCCCCGGATCAGTTTCATCAATAAGATGGATAGACCCGGGTCTGATTTTTTTGGAGTTGTCAGGCAAATCAGGGAAAGACTTGGCGCAAATGCGATACCTATACAAATACCCATCGGAAACGAAGAATCCTTTCGTGGGATTGTGGATTTGGTTAAAAATAAGGCTTATGAATGGGATGAAACATCGCAGGGAATGAATTATTATGAAATTCAGATACCGGAAGATATTAAAGATATTGTAAAAGAATACCGATATAAGCTGATCGAAGGCGTGGCAGAGGAAAAAGACTACCTGATAGAGAAATTTATTCAAAATCCGGATTCTATTACAGAAGATGAAATGAATGAAGAGATTCGGAAAGCAACACTTAGTATGAAGATTACGCCGGTTGTTTGTGGTTCATCATTCAAAAATAAATGTGTTCAGGGACTGTTGAACGGTATTGTTGCTTATTTGCCAAGTCCTTTGGATATTGCTGCAATGAAAGGAATTAATCCTTATACTGAAAAAGAAGAAATTAGAAAAGCAGATGTTACAGATAGTTTTTGTGCGTTGGCATTTAAAATAGCTACTGACCCTTTTGTAGGCAGGACTGCTTTCTTCCGTGTTTATTCCGGTAAAATGAAATCAGGAACGATGATACTGAATTCAACTACCGGGAAAAAAGAAAGGATTTCACGAATAGTTCAGATGCATGCCAATAAACACATCCCACTTGAAGAAATCGAAGCAGGAGATATTGGCGCAGCTATTGGTTTTAGGGAAATCCGCACAGGTGATACACTCTGTGACGAAAAACATCCGATAGTCCTCGAATCAATGACATTCCCTGAACCTGTTATCAGTGTAGCTGTGGAACCTAAAACTCAGGCTGATATTGATAAACTTTCTATAGCCTTGCATAAGTTGGCAGAAGAAGATCCAACTTTCCGTGTTATTGTAGATGAAGAAACCAACCAGACAATTATTAATGGCATGGGTGAACTTCATCTTGAAATTTTAATGGACAGGCTGAAAAGAGAGTTCAATGTAGAATGTAATGAAGGAAAACCGCAGGTTGCATATAAAGAGGCTATCACTTCTGAAGTTCGACATCGTGAAGTGTATAAAAAACAAACCGGAGGTAAAGGCAAATTTGCTGATATTGAATTCATCATTTCCCCTGCCGATCCTGATAAAAAAGGTTTACAGTTCATTGATGAAGTGAAGGGAGGAAATATTCCGAAAGAATATATTCGTGCTGTTGAAAAAGGATTTAAAGCAGCTATGATGAACGGCGTTCTTGCGGGTTTTCCGCTCGAAAGCATAAAGGTTCGTTTAACCGACGGCTCTTTTCATGCAGTAGATTCCGATTCTTTATCATTTGAGATTGCGGCACGTCTTGCATTTAGGGAAGCATGCAAAAAAGCAAAATCTATTCTGCTCGAACCTGTTATGAAATTGGAAGTGATTACACCCGAAGAATATCTGGGTGATGTTATAAGTGACATGAATCGTCGCAGAGGTAACACACAAAATGTTAGTTCTCTGAAGGGACTAAAGGTTTTTAAAGCTACAGTGCCTCTTTCGGAAATGTTTGGATATATTACCGATTTACGCACCATCACGTCAGGTCGGGCAATTTCAACTCTTGAGTTTTTTCGTTATGAAGAAGCCCCAAGGAATGTAATGGAAGATATCCTATATAGATTAAGAGGAATGGTAGGAATTGTTTAATGTGATCAAAACGATTATTAATTATAATTCAGATATTTGTAGAAATAATTAGAAATACATTGAAATTAGAATATTCATAGATATTTTTAAAAGGTTGGCAGTCCACAATCAGCAATTAGCAATTAGCAAGAAACTCCCGACTTTGTACTAATGACCATTGCCTAATGACTATTAATGACGGCGAAGCCGAATGACACGAAGTAAATGACCAATAACTAATGACAATAAATAACAATTAAATATAAATATAAAGCATAATAAAAGTGAGCCAGAAAATCAGAATTAAATTAAAATCTTACGACTACAATCTGGTTGATAAATCAGCCGAAAAGATTGTAAAAACTGTAAAGTCAACGGGGGCTGTGGTAAGTGGACCTATTCCTTTACCCACCAATAAAAGAATATTCACAGTTTTAAGGTCAACATTTGTTAACAAAAAAGCAAGAGAACAGTTTCAGTTGTGTTCATACAGACGCTTGCTTGATATTTACAGCACTACATCCAAAACTGTAGATGCACTTATGAAACTTGAGCTTCCGAGTGGAGTCGAAGTCGAAATCAAAGTCTGATAAAGCAACAACTTGGTAATATACATTAAGCATTAAAAAAAGTAAAAAATGTCAGGATTAATAGGTAAAAAAATTGGAATGACCAGCATTTTTGATGCCTCTGGTAAACAAATACCATGCACTGTAATTGAAGCTGGCCCCTGTGTGGTAACACAGGTCAGAGCCCCTGAAAAAGAAGGATATGAGTCCATCCAATTGGCTTTTGATGAAAGAAAAGAGAAAAATACTCCAAAGTCGCTAAAAGCACATTTTGCTAAAGCCGGCACAACACCTAAGAAAAAGCTGGTGGAATTCACCAGGTTCGAAGAAGGTCATAGGAAAACATTCGGTGAAGTGCTTAAAACAGATGTTTTTATTGAAGGCGAATATGTTGACGTAGTGGGTGTTTCAAAAGGTAAGGGTTTTCAAGGGGTTGTTAAACGTTATAATTTTCGTGGCGTTGGTGATAAAACACACGGTCAGCACGACCGCCTCAGGGCTCCAGGTTCTATTGGCGCTTCATCATGGCCTTCCAGGGTTTTTAAAGGCACACGTATGGCTGGTCGCATGGGAGGAAAAAGAGTGAAAATGATAAACCTGCAGATCGTAAAAATAATGGCGGATAAAAACCTGATCATTGTAAAAGGATCGGTTCCAGGCCCCAAAGGTTCGTATTTGTTGATTGAAAGATTTATTTAATGATAGATTTAAGATGGAAATAGAAGTATATAACATTAACGGGAAAAAAACTGCCAAAAAGGTAATACTGGATGATTCAATATTTGCAATTGAACCTAACGACCATGCAATTTACCTTGATGTTAAGCAGCATCTTGCAAATAAAAGACAAGGTACTCATAAATCCAAGGAAAGATCAGAAGTATCAGGTAGTACCAAAAAGATTAAAAGGCAAAAAGGTACAGGTAGCGCCAGAGCCGGTGATATTAACAGTCCTTTATTCAAAGGCGGGGGCAGGGCGTTTGGCCCTCAACCCAGAGATTATGACTTCAAATTGAATAAAAAACTGAAAAGGCTTGCACGCAAGTCAGCTCTTACATACAAGGCTTCTGAAAACAATATTTTGGTACTTGAAGATTTTATTTTTGAAGATGCAAAGACCAAAAAATATATCGAATTGCTTAATAATTTTAATTTGTCTAAGAAAAAAACAGTATTAGTGCTTTCAGAATCAAATAAAAATGTATATTTGTCGTCCCGAAATTTGAATACAGCCAAAATTGTAACGTCTTCAAATTTAAGCACTTATGATATATTGAATGCAAATAATTTGCTCTTTGTTGAGAGTTCTCTGAAAGAAATTGAAAAATTATTTTCCGTATCTGAGTGATTTTCAGGAAAATATTCTGAAAGCCTTGAATAGTTTGTAGTACAAAAGAAAGATAGAAAAAATGGACGTTTTAGTAAGACCGATTATCTCAGAAAAGATGACAGGCATTAGTGAAAAGCTTCGTCAGTATGGATTTATTGTTAACAAGAATGCTAATAAAATCCAGATAAAAAAAGCTGTAGAAGATATGTACGGGGTTACGGTTAAATCAGTTAACACTATTTATTATGCTGGTAAATCAAAATCGCGTAATACCAAAAAGGGCTTTGTTTCCGGAAGAACAGATGCATTCAAGAAAGCAATTGTAACTATTAGTGAAGGCAATAAAATAGATTTTTACAGCAATATTTAATTAAATGGGCTTAAAAAAGTTTAATCCAACAACACCAGGACAGCGTTTCAAGGTTATCAGCGACAATGTTGATATTACTACCAGCGAACCCGAAAAAAGCCTGCTTGCCCCAATGAAAAAATCAGGGGGAAGAAATAACACCGGTAGAATGACTATGCGGTACATGGGTGGCGGTCATAAACAAAAGTACCGTATCATTGATTTTAAAAGAGAAAAGGATAACATTCCTGCAATTGTAAAAACAATTGAATACGATCCTAACAGAACTTCGCGTATAGCTTTGGTTTGTTATGCCGACGGTGAAAAGAGATATATCGTTGCTCCTCATGGGTTAAAAGTGGATCAGACTGTCATTTCAGGAAAAGGTCACGCTCCTGAAATTGGAAACACTCTTTTTATTGAGGAAATACCATTAGGAACCGTTATTCACAATATAGAACTAAGACCCGGTCAGGGAGCAAATTTTGCAAGAAGCGCCGGTTCTTATGCACAGCTTTTATCAAGAGATGGAAAATATGCTATCTTAAAAATGCCGTCAGGCGAATCAAGAATGGTTCTTGTAACCTGTAAAGCTACTATTGGTATGGTTTCTAATATTGATCATAGCTTGGAAAAATCTGGTAAGGCAGGAAGAAGCCGGTGGCAGGGAAGAAGGCCAAGAACCAGGGGTGTTGTGATGAACCCAGTAGACCATCCAATGGGTGGAGGCGAGGGTAAAGCTTCCGGTGGACACCCGCGTTCACGTAAGGGTATTCCGGCTAAGGGTTATAAAACCCGCGCACCTAAGAAACAGTCTGGTAAATTTATTATTGAAAGAAGAAAAAAATAATTAACATATTTTATGAGCCGTTCATTAAAAAAAGGTCCTTTTATTAATATAAAACTTGAAAAAAAAGTTCGGATTAATATTGGCGCAAAGAAAAAAGCTGTTATTAAAACATGGTCAAGAGGATCGATGATTTCTCCTGAATTTGTAGGACAAACCATTGCTGTGCACAATGGCAACAAATTTATCCCTGTGTATATTACCGAAAACATGGTAGGCCACAAACTCGGCGAATTCGCACCTACCAGAATATTCAGAGGGCACTCAGGAAATAAATAATAAGTATAAAAAAGTAAAATATTTAAAAATGGGAGTCAGAAAACGTAATAAGGCGGAAGAAGTTAAAGAAGCAAAAAAGAAAACGTACTTTGCAAAGTTGTGTAATTGTCCTACTTCTCCACGCAAAATGAGATTAGTTGCCGATTTAATCAGAGGTGTTGATATTGAAAGATCTCTATCTATTTTAACTCACAGCTCAAAAGATTCTTCCGCTACACTTTATAAACTGTTAAAGTCTGCTATTGCAAACTGGGAAGAAAAAAACGGTCGAAAAATAAAAGATGATGATAATGTTTTTGTAAAAGAAGTATTTGTTGATGGTGGTCGTGCACTCAAAAGAATATTACCCGCTCCGCAGGGACGCGCTCACCGTATTAAGAAACGATCAAACCATGTTACATTAGTTGTTGACAGTCGTCGCAATATGGAGGAAATGGAAAAATCTGTTGAGCAGAAAAAACCCAAAGAAATCACCGGAAAGAAA
>JBBAAT010000006.1:0-21715 GCA_041658145.1 Bacteroidales bacterium
TTTCTCGTCTGGAAATTTCTTCTGAAACTCGAATATTGTAAGGCTCTTGAACCTTTGCTCCATATATTTTGGTATTATTCCCACAATATTACTCATTTTAGTGTTATTATCTAAGTGCCTAATTCAATTGTTTTATTAATGTTAGAGCTTCTTCACGTGTAATTCCTATATTCATAAAATGGATTCTAATTCTGTTTTTAAATGGTGAATGAGAAAATGTTTATTTTTTTCTCCGATTTAGCTTTTTATACTTTCGCTGTTTCGGTTCAGAAATCATATCTGGATCTTCGCTAGTTCTGTAGCCTATTTTTTTTCGTGGTCTTGCAGAAGGAGAAACAAGTTGTTTCAGGTATTGAAAAATAAGTTGAATTTGTTCATCATGTGAAGACACTTTGCACTCCAATTCTTCCAATTTTAAAAGAATATCCTTATGAGTGAGCAATATTTCACGCATCCTCGTGAAAATTCTTATTATTTGTATATTAACCAAAATAGCTTGTTTGCTGTTAAGTATGCTTGATAACATAGCTACTCCCTGTTCGGTAAATGCTAAAGGTAAATGGCGTAAACCGCCCCAACTTGAGGTGCCAATTTGGCTCCTCAAGTTTTGTAATTCTTCTTTTGTGAGTTCTAACATAAAATCCTGTGGAAATCGTTCTGCATTACGCCTCACCTGCCTTTTCAATTGCTTGTTATCTACCCCGTAAAGCGCAGCAAGGTCAAAATCGAACATCACTTTCTTATTTCGGATAAGATAAATTTTACTAATCACAAGATCGTCAGCAAGAATAATATCAACTTGTTTTTTCTTCATGTTTGTCATAGTAATAAATAAAGTTAATGCGCATCAATATCATGTAGCATATAAATCAGGTGGTTCAGCACTTTGGTGATCTCTGTCATATATTCATCAACTGCTTTTACGCTGCCGGGTAAAGTAAATATTATTGTTTTTCCAACGAGTCCTGCAACCGATCGGCTGATAAGCGCATTGGGCTTTTCAGCGCCATATTTATAACGGATAAAATCCATAATGCCCGGAATTTCCTTGTCGAATAATGGCTTTACAACATCTACCGTGAAATCTTTTGAGCCAATGCCGGTTCCGCCTGTTGTAAAAATAATATCAATTTTTTTTACTTTCAATTCCTGCAATTTTTCCTTTAACAATCGCGGATCATCGGGAATTAGCGTGTAATCAATATCCGTTTGATGATTGCTCTTAAAGAAATGTTCAGTAATATATTCTTTAATTCGCGGGCCGCTACGGTCGCTGTATTCGCCACGGCTGGCGCGGTCGCTAAGCGTAATGATAGCGACCTTATAAACTTTCGGAACATAAGTAATTTCATCACCGGCTTTTAATTTACCACCCTTAATCACCCTGCAAAAAATTCCTTCTTTGGGCATCACGCAATTACCAACCTCTTTAAAGATATTGCAGGATGTGCCATGACATTCTTTTCCTATCTGTGTAACTTCGAGTATAACATTACCGCTTTTAAAACGGTCAAGTATATTTGATTTATATAGCTCAAATCCCTGCGTGGTGATGTTTTCGGCAAATTCACCATAATTTATTTTTCGTTTAGCTTCTTTGGAAAATTTTTCGATGCTTTCCATTCCAAGTAAACTCACCTGTCGGTGCCAGCTTCCGGAATGAGCATCATTCTTCACGCCCAGTTCATTAACGACGATCTCATCAACGGGTTTTTTGATAGTTCCTTTTTTTTCGGAGATATTTACGGAGAGGATTTTTATCTTCACTATACGTCAGATTTTGTTTTTTCTATCAGTTTGATTTCTTTTATCACCATATTTTTATCCACCGCTTTGCACATATCGTAAATTGTAAGAAGTGCAACACTTACTGCTGTTAGTGCTTCCATTTCCACTCCCGTTTGACCGATACATTTAACTTCGCTGTCTACTACAATACCTGTTTTTATTAGCTTTGCTTTAACATCAACTTTAGTTATTTGCAAAGGATGACATAAAGGAATTAGTTCAAAAGTACGTTTGGCTGCTTGTATGCCCGCAATTTCAGCTAATGTGAGAACATCGCCTTTTTTTATGTTATTTTGTTTAACAAGGGTTATTGTTTCGGCTGAAAGTTTTATGAGTCCTGTGGCTTTGGCAATACGCAACTGTTGCGGCTTGCCGCCGACATCTACCATATTTGCTTTGCCTTTTTTGTCGGTGTGTGAAAGTTTTTTCATATATTTTATTTCTCGCAGATAAACGCAGAAAGATGCGCTGATTTCCGCTGATTCATAAATTATTTGCAATTCTGATTATTGAATTCATTTTCATTCATTTCTGCGAAAATTTGCGTTTTAATCTGCGTTAATCTGCGAGAAAACTATCCACCTATCTCATTAAATTTATTTTGAAAACTGACTGTTCCGCTTTCGGGTTTTGCTGCAAGAGCCATTTCAATTGCCTTGTCTGCTCCAAGTTTGCGGACATTAAATGCAGCATCATTGAACAAACAGGGTCGAAGCATACCATTACTTGATAAACGCAACTTATTGCAAACACTGCAATTGCCGCCGGTGCCGCCTTCTATTACAGCAAATTTTCCTGTTTCAAGATTCATGCATTGAATAAAACGCACTTCAAGCCCTTGACTTTTACAGTATGCTTTTACTTCAATCGCATCAGTATCTTCGGAAGATTCATTCATAACGCAATTTATTTTAACTGGTGTCAGTCCTGCCTTTTGAGCAGCTGCAATTCCATTAATCACTTTTTTAATGTTCCCACCTCTGGTAATATCGTAAAATTTGTCAGGATCAACGGTGTCAAGACTTACATTTACCCTATGCAACCCGGAATCAGCCAATGGTTTTGCAAATTCTTCGAGAAGTATTCCGTTTGTAGTAAGCGTAAGATCTTTTATCCCTTTTATCTGCGAAAGCATACCGATCAAACCAATAACGCCTTTTCTTACCAACGGTTCTCCTCCTGTAATGCGGACCTTGTTAATTCCCTTGCCAACAGCAATTTTCACAAAAGCAACTATTTCCTCAAAAGATAATATATCTTCATGTTTCAGAAGATTTATGCCCCCATCAGGCATGCAATACTTGCACCTAAGGTTGCAGCGGTCTGTTATCGAAATGCGCAAATAGTTGATGCGCCTGTTAAATCTGTCGTACATCAACCCGTTCTCCTTTTTTAATTTCAGTAACTCCTATCGGAATAGTTACAAGCCCATCAGCAGAACATAATGAAAGAACATGTGCACTGCCATGATATTCCACAAGATCAACTCCTCCATTTTCAGTGAACCTCACCGGAACCCACGCAAGCCTGTCAGCATTTTTACGTGAATAACCTGATTCCATTGTAACATTGATGCAAGAAGGAACATAAGTATTCCCCATCAATTTATGAATAAGCGGTTTTACAAGCATTTCAAATATCACAAAAGAAGCGACAGGATTTCCTGGTAGAGCAAAAATATATTTATTATCGTTAATGCCGAATACGGTAGGTCTTCCGGGTTTAACTTCAAGTTTTTCAAATAAAAGTTTAATATTATTTTTTCTTAAAATTTCCGGAATAAAATCATAATCACCCATTGAAACACCTCCTGTAATAAGAACCACATCGTTTTCGGAAAGGGCTTTATTGATCATGGTTTCTGTTAAGCCGTGGTCATCTTTTGCAATACCGTAATATACAGGAATGGCATGTGCATTGACAACTTGTGTTATAAGCTGATATGCATTGCTGTTGCGTATTTGTGTGGGGGCAGGAACCTCCGAAGGCTCTACAAGTTCATTACCGGTAGAAATAATAGCCACTCGTGGTTGTTTAGATACAGGGATGTTGCAACATCCTATAGATGCAAGAATAGCGATATGCTGAGGCTTCAACAGAATGCCTTTTCTTAGAACAATTTCTCCTTTTTTGAGATCCTCAGCCGTATATGAAATATTGTTTGCTGTAATTTTTCCTGTGAAATGAATTTTGTTTTGTCCGGTAATTTGAGTCTGTTCAACCATAAGCACACAATCAGCGCCTTCGGGTATTTTTGCGCCTGTCATTATTTTTGAACATTGATTTTTCACGGTTGACATCATTGGGATGTCTCCGGCAGCAATGGTTTCGATCACTTCAAGTTCGTTATATAAATCTTCTCTGCGGCATGCATAACCGTCCATTGCCGATCTATCAAATGGTGGCATGTCCATGTCAGAAAATATATCTTCGGCAAGCGCTCTGTTGAGGGCATATTCAAGAGTTGCAGCATCTTTATTTAAAGGTTTTGCCGATGAAACAACGATATTGTAGGCTTCTTCAAAAGTTGTCATTAATTTTTTATCTAAAATCCGCAAGCAAAAAATGCTATATTTCTATTTCCCAAACTTTATTTCTCATAAAATGAACGTTCTAAAGGAGGATCATTAATTTTTACCAACTCGCAAAGGTACGACCAACTCAATTGGTGCGGAAGCTCCGCACTAATTTGATATGTATTGCTGAGTTTATCCGGTTTATTTTCCATTATCAATTGTAAATTTCCCATTATCAATAGCAATCATCGAAATATCAAAATTAATAAATTCTTTCCCATTAAAATTAACAGTAAAATCGGCCAATTCAAGAATATCTGATACTGAATTTTTAATTTCACTATTTAGGTTTCTTATCATAATAAAAACATCGGGTTCGGCAATTTTTCTCAGGCTGTTTGACTCGCAAACCATAAAGGAATTTTTGTCAATCAACGGTAAAAGCTGTTGCAGCGCATCATTCAGAAATTCAGCCTTTGAGTGAACCCAGTATGTTTCAATAGCTCCGGCTGAAAGCATGCGGTCGGTGCTTTTATTTTTTCCTTGTACAGTGCTTTTTTCAATAATAAAATTTTCATTCAATGGTAAATTCATCATTCTGTGAAACGAAGCATCGCCTTTATGCAATGTAGTAATTTTGATTCCTGTAATTTTCTCTTTCTTACAGAATTTATTAATAATGCAGGAAGCAAGTTCGGTTTTGCCTGATTGACGAGCAGTAGCGCCAATGATTATCATTTTCTCAATCCGTATCATAATATAAAAACCGAAATAAAATTTATGCGGCAATATACTTTACTGACAAAGCTTTAAAACTTATCCATATTTCTTTACCTTTTTCCAAAGCTAATTTCTCAGCCGATTCTTTTGAAACAATTGATGTTATTTTAACCCCAATATCCACAACAACTTCTGTCCCTATCTTTGCAGGGAAAATATCATTTATTTTTCCCTTGAAAATATTACGTGAACTATTTTCGCTGAAAGAATTAGAAATAACGACGTTTTCTGCCGGAATTAATAAAAATCCATCATCCTTGCTTTCTTCAGTTGCCACAAAGATCAATACACCTGAAGTTTCAAACGTTTTGAGTCCACTATCGTTTTCGGATGGCAATAACTTACCTTTATAGAAATTTTTTATGCCGATAAAATTCGCAATAAACTCCGACTTCGGATAAAGAAAAATATCTTCAGGTGTTCCGGTCTGAACAACACTTCCATGTTCGATTACCGCGATTTTATTGGCAAGCGATATAGCTTCTTCGTAGTCGTGGGTAACATGGATGATGGTCTGTCCCTGCCTGTTTATTTTTCTGAGTAAGCCGCGTAATTCAAACCTTAATTGTGTATCAACATTAGATAATGGCTCATCCAGCAGAAGACATTCAGGTGAAGTCGCCAGCGCCCTTGCCAATGCAACCCTTTGTGCTTCCCCACCCGACAATGTGCCGGGTTTTCTTGAAAGCAGATTCTCCACATCAACGGTACAAGATAGTTTGAATACTCGTTTTTTTATTTCACTTGAATTTATCTTCTTTTGTCTTAATGAAAATGCAATATTATCAAATACTGTCAGGTGCGGGAAAAGAGCCTGGTCCTGGTAAACAAATGCGATATTTCTTTTTTGTATTTTTTCGGATGAGATATCTTTATTATTCAAAATTATTTTTCCGTCAGTAGCTTTTGTATTTCCGGCTATAATTTCCAGAAGTATTGATTTGCCCGTACCTGAACCGCCGAGCAATACAAAATAATCACCTTTTTCTACGATGAAAGAAATATCTTTCAGGCAGAAATTTGGATACGACTTTGATATATTTTTAATTTCGAGCATCAATCTTGTTTTTGGAGAACAACCTCAATGCAATAAAAAAAATAAGGCAGATAACTATAAATAACACGGCAACAGGGCGTGCATATTGAAGTCCGAATGAATTAAACCTTTCGAAAATCATTACCGGGGTAGTCATGGGGTGATAAGCGATAATAATTACAGCCCCGAATTCACTCATACCTCTTGCCCACATCATTATCAGACCTGAAAGAATTGGCCGCCACGCCAGGGGTAATGTTATGCTGAAAAATGTACGAATAGGCGAAGCGCCAAGATTCATAGCAGCTTTTTCAAGTTTTACGGGAACTGCATTAAACCCGTCAATAGCAGCAGTTAAAAGGTAAGGGATGCTGACAAAAGCCATAGCCAGCATAATTCCGGCCGAAGTTCCGACAAATCCAAAACCAAGTCCTTCGGCCATCTTTCCGGGTATTGTATTCCTTGAAATAACTGAAAGAAGTGCAATTCCAGCAGCAGAATGCGGGATAACAATAGGTAGATTTATTATACCTACAATCAGTCTTTTTAAAATGAATTCTTTTCTTGAAATAACATACGCTAAGGGAATACAACCAAGAGCAAAAATAATTGTACCCAGCATGGATGTCCAGATTGTTAACCAGATACTATTGGTAACCTCGGTATCCTTTATTGTTTCAATTATTTCAACTCCGGACGTTGATAAAAACATTCCAAGCAGTGGTGCTATGATAAAAAGCAGTACCAATCCTCCCAAAATGCTGAAAGCAAGTATCAGTCTATTATTTTTCATTTTTTATCCTTGGTGGCAAATTGTTTAAGCAAATCAGGAATCTTGTCATATGATGGCGAATAAGAAGGTATTACAGAAAGTTGTCCGTTAGCTTCCATTATTTTCATTCCCTTTGTTTTGTTGAGAAAGAACTCAACAAATGCCAATGCAGCCTTCATGTTTGGGGCATTCTTTGGAATAGTGATTCCATAGATAATTGCTTCTCCCTTTTGAACCTTTGTTTCGCCCGGTTTTTTACCTTTTACTTCAAGTAAAACAGTGGAATATAGTGAATCCATTTCAGGATTTTTCAGGTTTATCTCGTCAGGCAATACTACGTATTTAAGCTTGTGCTGTTCCGCAACAGATTTGTATATAAAAATATAATCAATGGAATTGCTTTCAAGCAGTGCAAGCAAATCAACTTCTTTTGGGCGAATATGCTGAACATCTTTTTTCAGTAATTTATCTGCATCACATTTTTTGCCATAATACTTTTCCGCTAATTTTAAACAAAGAACAAACCGGTATCCACATGGATCAGCATCAGGATCTGCCCTGCCAAAAGCCACCTTTTCATTTTGCAAAACTTCATACCAGTTATCTTTAGTTATTTCAGAACTTTTTCTCGATTTTTCATTAAAGGCAATAACCATTTCATTCGAGGCGAATTTAATGCTCCACTCCGCATAATCGGGTATCAGATTTTTATCAATGACTTTAACATCTGAAGAAGCAAAAACATCACATGGTTTTTTAAGTTCGCTGATCTTTTTCGCACACTCTACGCTTCCGGCGGCTTCCGACAACACTTTTACGTTTGGATATTCTTTATTAAATTCCTTTATAATTTCTTTAATAGGTACGGAAAAACTTCCGGCATGAAATATTATTAACTCGCCACTGAGGGTATTTTCTTTATCAGATTTATTATTTTGTTTAGTGTTTCCTCCACAACTTATTAATATGGATACTGCGAGTACTAATGTAATTATTCTAATTATTTTTTTCATTTATAAATTGGTTATTTAAATACATAATAAAATGTCAAACGAGCCACAACATCTGGCTTTCTTTTATAATATGAAGCACAGTTTGTTGCAACAGCGTAATTTGCAGGTTTTTCTCTTATATCTGTGTATGAGTTAAACCAAATATTTGGAATTATGTGAACATTTTTATTGGGCGTAAAATCAATACCAACTGTTGTGAATGTTTCTTTATAAGGATTTTCAGTATTGTCTCCTTTTTGATAACCAATATCAGGGTTAAACACATCATATCTGGCAAAAGCAGCCAATTTATCTTTAATAAGCGTACTCCTGACAAAAAATGATATTCCCATAACAGTCACATCTGTTGAATCTTCAGGCAATGTAGAAGCAGTATCAACAACCTTTGGATCAAAAATTTTATAATTTTTTTTTATCTGACTAACTCCTTCAAGTCCAATCGTGAACAGTGAATTACTAAAACCCAAGAAACCTTCCATGGACATTTTACTCATCGGTTGTTCTTGAAATTCCACACTCTGATCTTCGTAATCAAAGTTGACAGCGATTAATAATTGTTTATTAAAAAACTTAGCCTCAATACCGGCATAATATTTTTTCAGACGGTTATCCTCTGGTTTGGATTCTCTGCCAGTACCATACATCAAGGTATATCCGAAATTTTTCGCAGTATCAATACTCCCTTCGAGTTTAATTCCTAAATCATTGGCAGGAAGAATTTTTCTGGCATTGCCAATAGTTTTCTCAATGCTTCTGTATCCCCATATTTTTTCGGAAATCGAATAACAGGGAGTGCCAGATAGACCAATTGTAAGAGTATGGCGTTTTAAAATGTTTTTCCATTCAAGGTTTGCAGCTTTTATTAATACTGTTCTGTCGCCGCCAGATGTTAAAATATCATCGCTACCTTCCAAAAGTATGTGTGCTGTGTAATTAGAAGCTATATTGTAGTCATATCCCAAATATAAACGGCGAATATTTACACCGATAAAATCTTTTTTAACTTTTGCAAATTCAGTATCACCCCATTTTTTAATGGGATTTGAATTATAAAGTGAATCAGCACCCAATTTATAGTAAAAATCACCAAAGGTATAACCCCATAATTTTCCTGAAGGTTTAAACTCATCTTTTTGTGCAAACAAGTTAGTAGAAATTGTTGTAAAAGCAACAGCAACAAGCATCATTATATAAAGATTTGTTTTCATATATTTTAATTAATTTCATTTGTTTTTGAGTTTATTCAGAAAAACCTCAATTTCTTTATCAAAAATCTTATCTATCTTCCGGCGAAACGATTTATAAAGTGCAAGCCATTTTGTTCCGTATTCTGTGAGGGTTGAAGCGCCGCCCGAAGCGCCGCCCCTTTGTTTATCAATAAGAACAATACCGAGAAGTGTTTCTGCTTTTTTAATATCACCCCATGCTTTACGGTAGCTTATACCAAGTGAATTTGCCGCCGCACTCAGAGAGCCTTTTTCATCAATTGATTGCAGCAGCCGCCATTTACCGTCACCCATGATCCCTTCGCCATTAGCCGATTCTAACCATATTTTGTAATGAATGATAACAGCAGCAGTTTTATCTTTTTTGGGTTTATTCATGTCAGAAACAGCCGAGCCGGCAATTAATAATTTTTATTTTTAACTCATTGCAGATTTTTCCTATTTCACTGCCGGGAACATTGAATTTTTCTGCAATTTCAAAGGCCGTAATGCAAGCAATACTTAGCTTGCCATTCTTGTCAATTGATTTAGCTTTTATTGCTTTTTCTACATTTTTCCTATCCATAATACAATTTTTTCGTTATGTTTTAAATTACATATCGGGTGCAAAAATAAAACACTTCAGGATAATTACAAAAAAATAACAAAATTTATTTGTACAGGCAACGATAGGATGACTCTTCCTAAACAATTCAACCGCCACTAATGAGATGAATAACGTCAACTTTATCGCCATCTTTGATAATAGTGTTTTCGTATTCGTCTTTCTTTACTATTGTTCCATTAACTTTAATGATCAGCATTTTGAATGTAAATTTTCTGACATTTAAAAGTTCTTGCACAGTTATTTCATTATTGTCCAACTCAGTTTCTGTATTGTTGAGTATGATTTTCATTATCCCTCCTGCTTTGTAATTACTCTTTACGAAATTAATAATTTTTAGCCTTTTTAATGATCTATTTTTATAATTTTGTAAAAAACTCTAATCATCAAAATTAAGGAGAATAATATGAACGTTCAGGAATTGAAAGCAAAGCATGTATTACTGAAAGAATACAAATATCAGAAGGCTCCCATTGAAAGGGGATATAACAACAGGACATTGTATATTAACCTTTCTGATAATACTATTAAGGAAAAACCGGTTTCTGCACAGATGAAGGAAAAATTCATCGGGGGAAAAGGCTTTGGTTTAAGGCTATTGTGGGATGCCACAAAACCCAATACGAAATGGAATGATCCTGAAAATGAGATCGTTATTTCTCCAGGACCTATTGCGGGGATCACACAATATTCCGGAACAGGAAAATCTCTTGTTGTTGCAATTTCTCCGCAGACAGACATCGTGATTGACAGCAATGTAGGTGGATATTTTGGCCCTTTCATGAAGTTCTCCGGATTTGATGCGATCGAATTGCAGGGTAAAGCCAGGAAAGACGTAATCATTTTAATTGACGGGGTTAACGGACATATTACAATCGAGGAGGCTTCTGAAGAGGCTGTTGACAGTCATATTTTAGCTGAACAGCTTACCGAAATGTATGCCAATGATGAAAAAGATAAAATAAATGTTGCTGTGGTTTCAGCTGGTATGGCAGCCCAGAATAGCCTGATCGGCATGCTTAACTTCAGCTTTTATGATCCAAGAAGAAAAGTTTGCCGTTTGAAACAAGCCGGAAGAGGCGGTATAGGAACTGTTCTGAGAGATAAGAATATTAAAGCTTTAGTGTGTAAATATTCGGGCGTTAAAGGTAATTTGAATAATGTGGCGAACCTTGAAGCTATTGCGGAAAGAGGGAAGCGTTTCAATAAAGAAATTCGTGAACTTGACGATAAACAGTGCGAAATGCGTACAAAAGGTACAGCCCATCTTGTTGAGATCATGAACGATTACGACCTTTTGCCAACGCATAATTTCCAGTACGGAAGCCATCCGGATGCAGGCGGGCTTCATTCTGAAATCTGGAAATCAAAATTTACACAAGGCATACCCGATGGTTGCTGGATTGGTTGTACTATGTCCTGCTCCAAAGCCGTGGATAATTTTGAACTGCAGACAGGCCCTTACAAGGGACAAAGAGTAACTGTGGATGGACCGGAATATGAAACGGCGGGAAGTCTTGGTTCGTGTGTGGGTGTGTTCGAAGCCGACCATGTGATAGAATGTAATTTTTACTGCGATACTTATGGAATTTGTACAATTACTTATGGTACGCTCACAGCTTTCATCATGGAATGTTACGAAAACGGTATATTAAATAAAGAACGAACAGGAGGACTTGAATTCAATTTCGGTAACTGGAATGCAATGATGGAAATGTTGCACCAGATGGCGAGAGGAGAAGGTTTCGGAAAAATTGCAGGATTAGGTGTCCGCAAAATGAAAGAATTATTTGCAAAGAACGGCTGGGGCGACGCACAGTTCATGCAGGATATTGGAATGGAAAACAAAGGACTCGAATATTCTCAATATGTTTCAAAGGAATCGCTGGCGCAGCAAGGCGGATACGCCATGACCAACAAAGGCCCGCAACATGATGAAGCATGGCTGATCTTCATGGATATGGTTAATAATCAGATTCCTACTTTTGAAGATAAAGCCGAAGCGCTGCACTATTTCCCGATGTTCCGTACCTGGTTCGGACTGATGGGGCTTTGCAAACTTCCATGGAACGATGTGGAACCTGAAAATAATAAGCAAACCGATGAACCCGGCAAAGTTCCCGAACATGTTGATAATTATGTTATCATTTACAATTCTGTTACAGGCAACAATATTGACAAAAACGAAATTATTAAACAGAGCGAAAGAGTTTACAACTTCCAGCGTATTTTCAGTATTCGCAGGGGATATGGCTTGCGCAGGCATGATGCGCAGCCCTACCGCGCATGCGGTCCTGTTACCGTTAAAGAATACGAATCAAGAGCAGAACGTTACGACAAACAGATGAAAGAACAGATTGGCATTGATCCTACAGGTAAAACCACTGCGGAAAAAGTTGCCATTACAAGAAAATATCGGGAAGATCGTTATGAACAGCTTCTTGATGCCGTGTATAAAAGAAGAGGCTGGACAAAGAACGGGGTTCCTACTATTGAACATCTGAAAAATATTGGAATGGATTTGCCGGAATTGATTGAGGTTGTGGGTCCTTTGCAATAAATACAATTGGTATTATGTTATTGCCGGATAGTATTGAGCCTTTTCACAGCTATCAGCTTATCAAAGGTAGTTCCCTGTTCCTGGTGGTAAATATAAATGGTATAATCATTCTCTGTATCGTAATGATTACCTTCCATGAAAGTTTCGTCTCCCACCGATTCGTTATTTTTTAGCAGCACATATTCATAATTGTAGTACCCTTGCTTAAGATAAAGCGTCCCTTCATAAGCGCCAATACTTTTATTGTATTTCATAATAGCTTCCTTCTGATAATGCCAGTCGGTAAGCGCGCCAAAGATATAGACGTTGCCCTCAGAAACCGATTCATAATAAGGCAAGGTGAAATGAACATGCACATATTCTCCTTCAATGTCGGGGTTTTTAATTGCTTCATCGGTTTTGATGAATTTTTTCCCGTTAATATCCTGCATGGAAGAATAAACGGTAAACGACCTCCTGATGTCGGGCATCAGGTAAACATGGTAGCCCAATGAATCAGTGGTTATTTTTCTTATCCTGTCGGATATGAACTGTACGCTTTTTATGTCGAAATGCCTGAATTCATTGCCTCCGTTAAAAGTATTCTCGTCATCGTAGTCATAATCTAAAAGATTATTTTTTACATATTTGGGCTTTAGATCTGATATTGCGTTGTCCCATCTGTCGTTTTGCGTGAGTACTACTTTCAGGTCAGTGAAAGGACTTGAAATAGAATAGTTGTTATAAGCGATGGCGAAATCAACTTCCTGTTTGTAATCTCTTTCGTCGTTGGAAGTAGCGCGTTTTACTTCACCGCTTACATCCACATGCTGATCAAAGATCATGAAACGCCTTGTAAATGCGATGTTTTCTTCGGTGTCCTCGTCACGGAAAACTTTCAGAATATAATTTCCCGATTTTGTCGGTCTCAGATTTTCCGTTGGGAAAGTCAGCTCGTAATGGTAATACTTCTGCAAAGTGTTGAATGATGCGCTATACGTGCTGATATAGTCATCGGCGAAGCCGTTAATGTATTCCGCAGACATCATATCGGAAGGTTTCCAGTTCGCATCGCAGTGAATCAGGGTATATTTGTAAGTAGTATATTCACCGCTCAGGTCATCAAAACTAAGCTTGAGTTTTTCTACACCACTAAGCTGTATCAATGGGGGAGCAAGTTCGAATCCTTCCTTGTAAAGGAGTATGGTCTTTATATTGTCATTGTATGTATAATCTTCATACCTGAAAAAATTCTTTTTATAGTAATCGTCTTCATTCGTTTTAATCTTCTCTCCCGGTAGATTTTGCTTTATGTTTTTAGAACTGTCTTTTGCAATGCCGGTGGTTATGGCAGTCGGTTTAATTTTTGGGCTGCAGCCGGAATAAATCAGGATGTTCGCTAAGGCGATAAAAAAAACTATTGTTGTGTTAAGAGTGATATATTGAATAGATTGCTTCGTCATTCCTCCTCGCAATGACGTCATTGCGAAGCCGACGAAAGAGGGTGAAGCAATCTTAGTGCGTAGCAATAAGTTTAACATAACACTATTTTATTTTTTATAGAATAGGTGAACCGGTTCATAGGTCAGTATTCAGATTCGAGCTTTCCAATGAATTTCGGGAGTGTTATTGTCCGCGGCAATTTTTCTTGCAAGAACAAACAGATAATCAGACAAACGATTGAGGTACTTTAAAATAATTTCATCAACCGGATGATTTTGAGAAAGGGAAGTTACGATCCTTTCAGCTCTACGGCACACACAACGGGCAATATGACAATAGGAAACAGTAGTGTGTCCGCCCGGGAGTATAAATGAATGAAGTTCAGGGAGTGATTTGTTCATTGAATCAATTTCGTTTTCAAGCAATGAAATATCTTCAGTTTTAATCCCGGGTAAACTTTTTGTTATTTCTTCTTTTTCGCTTGCAAGTAATGATTCCGCTATAAAAAGTTTGTTCTGAATTTCTAATAAAACATCTTTATAATGCTGATTAATTTGTTGATCGCGGATAAGACCAATATATGAATTTAATTCATCAACCGTACCATAAGCTTCAATGCGAATGTGATGTTTGGGCACTCTGCTTCCGCCGATAAGCGAGGTTTCGCCTGCATCGCCGGTTTTGGTATATATTTTATGATGCTTATTCATAAACCAGATCAACGTCTTGTTTATTATAATATGCAATGTTTAGATTTTGCTCTTCCGATTCAATCATGCCGTCTTTCAGGCGAATGATGCGGTGAGCGAATTTTGCAACATGCTCTTCGTGGGTAACAACAATAATTGTATTACCGGCTTTATGAATTTTTTCAAACAACCCCATTATTTCAAGAGATATTTTGGAATCGAGGTTACCGGTCGGTTCATCTGCAAGAATGATAGACGGGTTATTTACCAAAGCCCTGGCAATGGCCACTCTCTGGCGCTGCCCGCCTGAAAGTTCATTGGGTTTGTGCATGATGCGGTCGCTAAGATCTACGTTTTTCAGAACTTCAGTTGCCCGTTCAATGCGTCTGGCTTTACCAAACCCTGCATATATCAGTGGAAGCGCAATATTATCCAAGGCCGTTGACCTTGGCAGAAGATTGAATGTCTGAAAAACAAAACCAATCTCTTTGTTTCTAATCTCAGCAAGGCTGTTGTCCGACATTTTGCTTACATCGTTATGGTTAAGGTAATATTCTCCGCCCGTAGGCGAATCAAGGCATCCGAGAATATTCATCAATGTGGATTTGCCTGAGCCGGAAGGTCCCATCATGGCTACAAATTCATTCCTGTAAATGGAAAGCGATATTGAACGTAAAGCCCGGATAGTTTCTGCCCCTACCTTATAATTCTTGGTAATATCAACTAATTTAATAATCTCTTCTTTTTCGGCCATCATAAAATAATTATGAAAATATAAACAAATTTAAGATTATTTGTAACTACTCAGCAACTTGATACTAATGTATTTTTACCACATAGTATCATAGGTACATAGGTTTCACATAGACCTGCCTGCCGGCAGGCAAGTTAACTTTTTGGTAATGCAGCATAAAATTCATTTACTAAAGTTTTTTGACCTTCTTTGAAAATGTTTGTGAACTTCGATGGCACATCCTATTATTTTACAGGTAAGTTCATCTAAATATTTCCGTGCTATCTGCATTTATAACTATGTGGTATTCTATGTTTCTATTGTGTCTATGTGGTAAATTTATTTTAAAAAAACTTCTTCTTATTGCCTTTTAAGCTGCTGAGTAGTTACAATACAAGGAAATAGCTTCTTTTGTTCGTGCAATAAGCTCATCATAAGTTTTAGCTTGCGTATGACAACCAGGCAATTCTAATACATTTGATATAAGATAACCATCTTGCCCCGTTTCGATAATTATATAATACTTTTTGTGTTGCATTTTAGTAAGGTCTTTTGAATAAATTAATAACAAACCTTCATAAATTCGAACAAATATACAAAAACTCAATGAAAAACAATTAATTTATGAAGGTTCACGAGCAGGCTTTGTGTTGCGGCTGTGGGAGCGAGTAACAAAAAATGCTGAGTTTTACAGAAGGAATTAAATAAAAATAGTTCTTCGTGAAACAAATTTGCCGAAGTATATTAAAACCTGATAATAAAATCCTCTTTGCTCAATTCCTTCCTAAAAAAGACAATTCCGAGAAAGAATAAATTTATTGTTACTGTGACAGAGGGATGGTTTTTAATGTTGTTCCATGCGCTCTGCATTCCTTCAGACCAGTTGATATCATCAAAAATAAAAACACTATCATTGCCGGTATGCGCAAGGCTTTGCTCAAAGTAGCGGAGGGTGGCGTCTTCCCTGTGGTTGCCATCAAAAAAGATGCAGTCAAAATGATTTCCCTGTTTGAGAACTTCTGGTAATACTATATCAAAATTTCCGATGACCTGATGAATGTTTTTTATTTGTAAACTTTTAAAATTTTCTTCTGCAAGTCTTGCTGTTTCAGGGCATCCTTCAATTGTTGTAAGTTTTATTTCATGAGAAGCGGCTGCCATATACATGCTGCTTATGCCCGCGGATGTGCCTAGTTCCAAGATATTGCGGAGTTTGTAATATGCAATGATCCTGTACAGAAGATTTGCGTATTTTTTGCTTTTTGCTGAATTTCCGGCAATATCGCTTACTTTGCGAACTTTTGTTTGCGTACTTCCGGCTCCGGCGCCAAAATCAATAACATTTATTTCGTCGGAAGAAACAAGCAAATCTTTCCTTAATTTCTCAATTCCTGTCAATTGCTCATTTCTCAGGGTCTTTTGTTCAAGCACTTTTGTTATAAATTCAAATACAAAAGGCGAATGAATGGAGTATTTTGTTTTAGCCCTGAAATAATACTTAATGTAATTCTTTATGATGTGGTACTTATTCATATTGCTAAAGTAGTAAAAAATGAGAAATGGCATTTGTATTGGCAAAAAATGTAACTTTGTTTACTAACAAAAAATAATATCCTAAAGAAATTTGATAAACAAATAATAATTGTATGAAAAAAACAATTTTACTTCGCCTTTGGCGAATCGCAACAATTAGTTTTGTGTGCTTTTTAAGCATAATATCTTACGCTCAAGCTCCTGACTGGCTATGGGCAAAAAGCGCAGGTGGAGCAAATGATGATGAGGCGACTTCTATTGCAGTGGATGCTTCAGGGAATATTTATGTGGCAGGATATTATCATAGCGACACTATCATTTTTGGCGCCACTATTTTAACGAATGCTGATAGTACAGGTAATACTATGAATATATTTCTTGCGAAATATGATGCCAATGGAAATGTACTCTGGGCAAAAAGCGCAGGTGGTATAGGTTATGATTTGGCGTATTCCGTTGCGGTGGATGATTCAGGGAATGCTTATGTGGCAGGATATTTTAATAGTCCCACCATCACCTTTGACTCCACTACTTTGACGAATGCGGGTAGCTCTAATATTTTTCTTGTGAAATACGATGCTAATGGAAATGTGCTTTGGGCAAAAAGCGCAGGGGGTGGTTCTGCGACTTCCATTGCGGTGGATGCTTCAGGAAATATTTATGTAACAGGATATTTTTCAAATTCCACCCTCATCTTTGGCTCTACTACTTTGACGAATGCGGGTTATGATGATATTTTTCTTGCGAAATACGATGTCAATGGAAATGTGCTCTGGGCAAAAAGCGCAGGAGGAAGTTATAGAGATGATGCAACTTCCATCGCTGTGGATGCTTCAGGGATAACTTATATGGCAGGATGGTTTGGTAGTCCTATCCTCACCTTTGGCTCCACAACTTTGACGAATGTTGATAATACAGGTAATATTGCTGATTTGTTTCTTGCGAAATACGATGCAGGTGGAAATGTGCTTTGGGCAAAAAGCGCGGGTGGAACGAGTGATGATGTGGCAACTTCCATTGCGGTGGATGAATCAGGGAATACTTATGTAGCAGGATATTTTCAAAGTTCCACCATTACATTCGATTCCACTACTTTGACGATTGCGGGTACCTATACGAATTATGATGATATTTTTCTTGCGAAATACGATGCCAATGGAAATGTGCTCTGGGCAAAAAGCGCAGGAGGAAGTTATAGAGATGATGCAACTTCCATCGCAGTGGATGCTTCAGGGAGAACTTATGTGGCAGGATGGTTTAATAGTCCCACTATCACCTTTGAATCCACCACTTTGACGAATACGGGTACCGGGGGGTATTATGATTTGTTTCTTGCGAAATACGATGGCAATGGAAATGTGTTATGGGCAAAAAGCGCAGATGGTACGAACGATGACAAGGCGTCTTCTGTTGCAGTGGATACTTCAGGGAATACTTATGTGGCGGGATATTTTAAAAGTCCCAACATCACCCTTGGCTCCTATACTTTGACGAATGCTGGTTACTATGATATATTTATTGCTAAATCAGACAGCAGTACGGTAACGGGAATAAATGAGTTGAGCAATTCATTAACCACCTCTGTTTTCCCCAACCCCGCAACCAATAACCTCACTATAGAAATTCCTCAAAAAGCTACAATAGAAATTTTAAATATAGAAGGGCAAATAATTAAAAGTATAAGCGCAGACCTGCCTGCCGGTAAGCAAGGCGAAAACCATACAACTATTGATATTTCGGGCTTTGCAAGTGGGATGTATTTTGTGAAAGTGAAATCACAAAAAAGAATTGTGGTGAAGAAGTTTGTTAAAGAATAAATTTCAGTTGGCAACATTTAACTTTGAACATTGAACGGAAAAACAGTTAAACCATTTAACAATTGAACCCATTTTCAGCCATATCAAAATATCTTTCACTGGTAAAGTTTGCGCATACTGTGTTTGCGCTTCCATTTGCTCTCATTGGTTTTTTTCTTGGGTCAGCCGATACCGGAACCCTTGTTAATGTGAGGCTTTTCTTGCTGGTTTTAGCCTGCATGGTTTTAGCGCGCAATGCCGCCATGGGTTTCAACCGCTTTACCGACCGGAAAATTGATTTGAAAAATACACGGACTATAAAGAGAGAGATTCCATCAGGTATCCTGCGACCATTGCCAGTATTACTTTTTGTTATCATGAATGTTGCCGGTTTTATTGTGGTTACTTATTTTATCAACGATATATGTTTTTATCTTTCGCCTGTTGCCATGTTGGTTGTGTTGGGTTATAGTTTCACTAAACGGTTCACTTTTCTTTGCCATTTGATATTGGGTTTAGGCCTTTCGCTGGCGCCGATTGGGGCATATCTGGCTGTAACGGGGCATTTTGCGCTGCATCCTGTTTTATATTCTTTTGCTGTCCTTTTTTGGGTAGGTGGTTTTGATATTTTTTATGCGCTGCAGGATATAGAATTCGACAAATCGCAAAATCTTAAATCCATTCCTGTAAAGTTGGGCGTGAAAAAATCGCTGTTTGTTTCGGCGCTGTTTCATTTGATTGCTTCTGTAATAATTATTTATGTCGGGTTAGAAATTGGTTTTGGATTACTCTATTGGATAGGTACTATTATTTTTATCGCTATTCTTTTTTACGAGCATTTGATTGTAAAACCTTCCGATCTGAGCCGTATAAACCGGGCATTTGCCACTTTGAACGGCATTGCCAGTGTTATCTTTGGCATTTTTGTGATAGGGGAACTGGTTTATGATTATTATATTGCGGGCGGGTATTAGTTGACATTCTTTAATAATCCCAACGAAGTACGAAAGAGATACGAACTTACGAACTGCGAAACCTGCCTGCCGGTAGGCAAGTTCGTATTTCATAGGTTCGTAATAGGTTCGTACTTCGGTGGAATAATAAGGAGGATTCGTATTTCGGTGGGTCAATGGGAATCCATCCCTACGGGATAAAACGCAAACCTGCCTGCCGGTAGGCAAGTTATGACCGTTTAAAATATATATGGAAATTTCTCTAATAAAAATATTTCTTTTGTATTGATCTCTGATCAGAACATTTTATTATCTTGCGATTACTTTGTCGAAAATTAATCAATTACAATCTATGAAAAAAGCACTGTTATTATTGATTTTACTGTCCTTTGCAGGCATTTCGGCATTTGCTCAGGACACTGTGGTAGCCAAAGGCGCTGACGATCAGAAAGCTGAAAAATTGTATAACGAAGGAATAACGCTTTTCGACAATCAAAATTATAGCGATGCTCTTGCCAAATTCAATGATGCTATTACGCTTAAACCCCAATTCGAAAAGGCTTATTACAACAGGGGCGTGGTGCAATACGAAATGAAAAATTATTCGGCGGCAATCACCGATTTTGATAAAGATATAGATATGAATCCATCTAATGAAAAGGCTTTCTTCAGTCGCGGCCAGGCAAAATATGCGCTTGGCAATAAAACAGGTGCCATTGAAGATTATAAAGAAGCCATCACACTTAATCCTTCTTACCCGCAGGCTTATTATTACAGGGGAGGAATATATTTTGAAAATGCAGAATACCAAAAAGCCATAGATGATTTTACAAAAGCGATTAATTATAAGTCAGATTATGCTTACGCATACAACGATCGTGGCAGTGCAAAAAAAATGCTGGAAGATTACAAAGGCGCTAAAGAAGATTACGAAAAGGCAACCGAGCTCAACCCCAAACTGGCTTTTGCATTCAACAACCTTGGCAGTGTTAAGAAAAAATTAAAAGATTATAAAGGCGCTCTGGAAGATTATACTGCCGCAATTAAAGTGGATCCTGATTTTTATCTTGCATTTAACAACAGAGGCAGTGTAAAATTTGAAATGGAAGATTATGCAGGCGCTATCGAAGATTATAATCAGGCAATAAAATTAAAATTCGATTATGCTTATGCTTTCAACAACCGCGGAAATGCAGAATACAAGCAGAAAGATTACAAAGGTGCCGTGGCTGATTATGATCAGGCGATAAAGTTGGATGTGAATTATGGCTATGCATATCTTAACCGCGGAATTGCCAAAGAAATGCTGAGGGATGCAAAGGGCGCTTGCGAAGACTGGAAAAAAGCTGCTACCCTTGGTGTTAGCAATGCCATTACGTATTCTAAAAATTGCAAATAATCTGAATCATAAAAAACATGAAAACATCATATATGCGTTGGTTCATCCTATGTTTCACTTTCCTGCTCGTTGCAGAAGCCACCGGAAAACTTTTTTCCCAGACAAATGTAGAATTTGAAAAAAAGATTTTTTCGAATAATAAAGACCAGTTTAAAGCAGCAGTGAAAGAGCTGGATGCAGGAAATGAATTGTATAAACTGGGAGGAGGAAACTATATGCTTGCTTTGGAACATTTTGCCAAAGCCAATAACTTCAACCCGAATAACGCTTTGCTGAACTACAAGATCGGCGAGTGTTACCTGAATTCTATTGATAAAACAAAATCTATTACTTATTTTGAAAATGCCCTCAAACTCAATCCGAAATGCAGTCCGGATTTGCATTATTTGTTAGGACAGGCATATCATCTGAATCTTGAGTTCGACAAAGCAATTGCAGAATATAAAACATACAAAGAGTCGCTATTACCTGAGGAACTGACATTATATACCAAAGAAATTGAAAAGAAAATCATTGAGGCAACCAATGGAAAAGAGCTTATAAAAAATCCTGTTCGTGTTTTTATTGACAATCTTGGAAATACTGTAAATACTATATATCCGGAATATAACCCTATTATTAACGCCGATGAAAGCATGATGATATTTACTTCAAGGCGTGATAATTCAACCGGCGGTGAAAAAGACCCTATTGATTTCAAGTATTTCGAAGATGTTTATATTTCATACAATATTGGTGGCACATGGGGTGCGCCAATTAATCCGGAAAAGCCTTTAAATAGCGAACTTCATGATGCCACAGCCGGATTGTCGCCTGACGGACAAACTTTGCTGATATATAAAATAAAAGGAGGAGGAGATCTTTATGAAAGTAAAATGGAAGGGAGCCAATGGTC